>CAJMOV010000107.1 GCA_905215125.1 uncultured bacterium
CATCCTGCTCAAGCTGGCTTACCGTGAGGGTGGAAAGCCGTACAGCCAGATGGTTACTACCCCGTTGCTGGAAAAATACGAAGAGGTCAAGGACTTTGACCTCGCTTCCCAGGCGGTTCTCGATTTGCATGAGGAGATCATGGATGAAAGCCGCAAAAGGTGGGAGAACGAGGAGAAAAACAAACAATAACAGGACGCCGGCGGGTCCGTTTCCCGCCGGCTTTCTTTTTGCACAGACCACAATATCTAGTTCCTCGTACAGGGGGGACGCGCAGCCTGGATCGGCCGCAGACCCTTGCGCCGCAGGCTGCGGGAAAAAATCGAGAAAGGTCGGACATGGGCATATTTGGTATATTTTTGCCGTAAAACCACAATATATTGTGGTTTTAATACCTTGAAGGCCACAAGAAACAGCTCTGGCGATCTTCACAAAAAGGGGCGGACAAGTTTAGCAGGTCTTTTCCGCTTACGACATTGACGAGACTATATATAGTGGGGTATAATTGGAAGGCACACAAATATGCCCTGCAAAGGAAAGCGCCAAACGCCGCACCCGCGCAGCCGCCTTGGGAGGATAAGAGCCATGTTTCAAACCATTCGCAAAAGGGATGGGAGAGAGGTCCCTTATGATGTAGAGAAAATAGCCATTGCCATCAACAAGGCGATGGAAGCCTGCGGCCGCCGTTCGGCTGAGCAGGAAAGCCGCCGGCTGGCCGGCATTGTCGAGCAGCGGCTGTCCGAGTCCTTTGGGGACAATTCCCCCGGCGTTGAGGATATCCAGGACGTCGTCGAGCTGGTGCTGATGGAAAACGGCTATGCCCGGGTGTCTAAAAAATACATCATTTATCGTTCTGAACGCAGCCATGCCCGCGAGATGAACACTAGCCTGATGCGCATTTATAATGAGATCACCTTTGCCGACGCCGAGGACAGCGACTTAAAGCGCGACAACGCCAACGTCGACGGCGACACCGCTATGGGCACCATGCTCAAATACGGTTCCGAGGGCGCCAAGGACTTTTACGAAAAATACATCCTGACCCCCGAGCAGTCCCGGGCGCACCGCGAAGGGGACATCCATATCCATGATTTTGACTTTTACACGCTGACGACGACCTGCTGCCAGATCGATCTGGAAAAGCTGTTTAACGGCGGCTTTTCCAACGGCCACGGCTTTCTGCGCGAGCCCAACGACATCATTTCCTACGGTGCGCTGGCCTGCATTGCCATCCAGGCCAACCAGAACGACCAGCACGGCGGGCAGAGCGTCCCCAATTTCGACTATGCTTTGGCCAAGGGGGTTGTCAAGACCTTCCGCCGCCTGTACGCCGCCAACTTCGCCAAGGCGGCTGTGCTCATGATTCCCGGGCTGGAGGACAGGCAGGCCGACATCCGCCACGCCTTCAAGCAGCTGTGGAAGGAAGGACGCCCCTTCCCCCGCATTGAAATGACGGAAGAATTCCGCCAGTGCGAGCGGGAGATTGCCGAGCGCTTCGGCATCAGTGACGAGGATTTGGTTCGCGTGGCCGGTTTTGCCTACCGCAACGCGCTGACCGAGACCGATAAGACCACCTTCCAGGCCATGGAGGCGCTGGTGCATAATCTCAATACCATGCACTCCCGCGCCGGGTCGCAGACGCCGTTCTCCTCCATCAACTACGGTCTGGATACCTCGCCGGAGGGGCGTATGGTCATCAAAAACGTCCTGCTGGCGACCGACGCCGGCCTGGGCCACGGCGAGACCCCCATTTTCCCCATCCAGATCTTCCGAATCAAGGAGGGGATCAGCTATAATCCCGGCGACCCCAACTATGACCTGTTCCAGCTGGCATGTAAGGTCAGCGCCAAGCGTCTGTTCCCCAATTTCTCCTTTATTGACGCCCCCTTCAACCTGCAATACTACAAGCCGGGCCATCCTGAGACGGAAATTTCCTACATGGGCTGCCGCACCCGCGTCATGGGCAACGTCCATGACCCCGACCGCGAAATCAGCTTTGGCCGCGGCAACCTGTCTTTTACCTCCATCAACCTGCCCCGCATCGCCATCAAAAGCCGCGGCAACGTCGAATGGTTCTTTGAAGAGCTGGAGCGCAAGATGGATCTCGTCTGCAAGCAGCTGCTTGACCGCTATCATATCATCGCGCGCAAAAAGGTGCGCAACTTCCCCTTCCTGATGGGGCAGGGGGTGTGGATTGATTCGGACAAGCTGGGACCCGACGATACGGTGGGCGAGCTGCTCAAGCACGGCACGCTGTCGGTCGGCTTTATCGGCCTTGCCGAGACGCTGGTCGCCCTGACGGGCAAGCACCACGGCGAGTCCCCCGAATCGCGCAACCTGGGCCTGGACATCATCGGGTTCATGCGGGATTATCTCGACCGTCTCAGCCAGAAGGAAAAGCTCAACTTCACCCTGCTGGCAACCCCGGCGGAGGGGCTGTCCGGCCGGTTTATCCGCATGGACAAGAAGAAGTTCGGCATCATCCCCGGCGTCACAGATCGCGATTACTATACAAACAGCTTCCATGTCCCCGTTTACTACCCCATCAGCGCTTTTGACAAGATCAACATTGAGGCGCCCTACCACGCCCTGACCAATGCCGGGCATATCACCTATGTCGAGCTGGACGGCGACACCACCCAGAATCTGGAAGCCTTTGAGCGCGTTGTGCGCTGTATGCACGACGCCGGGGTCGGCTATGGATCCATCAACCACCCCGTCGACCGCGACCCGGTGTGCGGCTACACCGGTATCATCGGCGACGAATGTCCCTGCTGTGGCCGACGCGAGGGAGATGAAGGGCCCAGGGTTGAGCGCATCCGCCGCATCACCGGCTATCTGGTCGGCACCCTCGACCGCTTTAACGACGCCAAGCGGGCCGAAGAGCGCGACCGCGTCAAGCACAATGTCTGAGTTTATTTCAGTGGCCGGCGCCGTCCCCGGATCCATCACCGACGGTCCCGGTATCCGCTATACTCTGTTTGTTCAGGGCTGCCCCCATCATTGCGAGGGCTGCCATAACCCGGAGACCCATCCCTTTGAAGGGGGGCAGCCCCGCACGGCCGAGGAGATCCTGACCGAGGTTGACCGGGATCCCCTTTTGTCAGGCGTCACCCTGTCGGGGGGCGAGCCCTTCTGCCAGGCGGAAGCGCTGCTGCCCGTCGCGCGCGGCGTCAAGGCGCGCGGGCTTGAGCTGGCTGCCTACAGCGGCTATACCTTTGAGCAGCTTGTCCGATTGGGAGGGGCGCAGCTTGAGCTGCTGTCGCTGTGCGACGTATTGGTCGACGGTCCCTTTATCCTGGCCCAGCGCAGCCTGATGCTGCGTTTCCGCGGCTCAAAAAACCAGCGCCTTATTGACGTTCAGACATCCCTGAAGCAGGGCGAGCCCGTCCTGATGCGGGACGGCCGCTGGCAGTAGCGTCAGAAAAGAAAAAGCCGGGGGGAGGCCCGGCTTTTCTTTTTTATACATCTGTGGTATAATACCGTGGACGGACGGATTACGCTCGGAGAATCTGCAATTCTTCGTGTCAAAAGCCGGGAAAGCTGTGATGTGCCAGTTGTCAGACGCGGCTGCGCCATGCAGACGGGTATTTTTATTCGCGTTGTTCCTGGGACGAAAAAGCGGCCAAAACGGCCGCTCGCGCATACGCTGATCTCAGGAGGGATGAGCGTATGCTGACCATCAGCCTGTGTATGATCGTGCGCGACGAAGAGGAAACCCTGGCCCGCTGCCTGCGCAGCGCGGCGCCCATCGCAGACGAGATCATCGTTGTCGATACCGGCTCGACCGATAAGACCCCTGATATTGCGGCGCAATTTACAGACAAGGTGCTGCATTTTGACTGGATAGACGACTTTGCCGCCGCTCGCAACTTTTCCTTTGAGCAGGCGGTATGCGACTACTGCATGTGGCTGGACGCAGACGACGTCCTGCCCGAAAAGAGCGCTGCCGTCCTGCTGCGGCTCAAGCGGGAAATGGATCCGGATACCGACGTCGTTATGCTGCCTTATCACACCGCCTTTGACGAGGAAGGAAACGCCACCTTTACCTATTACCGCGAGCGGCTTGTGCGCAGGCAAAAGGGCCTGCGCTGGGTCGGCGAAGTGCATGAGGCCATCCCGCCGCAGGGCAGGGTGCTGTATGCTGAAGCCCCTGTCGAGCACCGCAAGGTCAAGCCAAGGGAGCCGGGGCGGAACCGGCGTATTTTTGAAAGCATTCTGCGCCGGGGCGGTACGCTGGACGCCCGTCAGCGTTTCTATTATGCCCGCGAGCTGCTGGATACAGGCGAAGCGGGAAAGGCTGCCGAGCTGTTTGCCGACCTGCTTTCAAAACGGGAAGGGTGGACGCCCAACCTGATTGAGGCCTGCCGGCAGCTGGCGTCATGCTACCAGGTGTTGGGGATGCGGGATAAGGTGCTGCCCGCCCTGCTGCAGGGGCTGTCCTTTGGCCCGCCGCGCGCCGAGCTGTGCTGCGCGCTGGGCGGCTACTTTCTGGAAAACGGTCCGCTCGACGCCGCTGTATTCTGGTATGAAACGGCCCTGAGCCGGCCGGAGGACGCTAAAACGGGCGGCTTTGTCAATCGCGACTGCCGCGGATATATCCCGCTGATGCAGCTTTGCCTGTGCTACGACCGGCTGGGCCAAAAGGAAAAGGCAGCGCGTTATAACGAACGCGCCGGCCGCATAAAGCCGCATGATGCGGCCTATCTGCACAATAAGCAATACTTTCAAGGTGTGTTATCAGCATCATCGCCCGGCGATGATTGAAGAAAAGGGAGGATGTTGAACATGAAAATCCTGTTGGCGCCCGATTCCTTTAAGGGCAGCGCCTCGTCGCGCGAGCTGTGCGAGCTGATGGAGAAAGCCCTGCGAGGTAAGCTTCCGGACGCTGAAATCGTCAAGCTGCCGATGGCAGACGGCGGCGAGGGCACGGTGGAAGCGCTGGTGCTGGCCAGCCGCGGCCGGTTCTGCACCTGTGAGGTCGACGGCCCTTTGATGGAAAAGGAGCAGGCTGTTTTTGGTGTGCTCGGGGACGGAAAAACGGCCGCCATTGAGATGGCGGCGGCATCCGGTCTCCCGATGGTGCCGCGCGATAAGCGCGACCCCTTCGTCACAACCAGCCGCGGCACGGGACAGGTCATTCGCGCTGCGCTGGATGAAGGGTGCTGCAATTTTATTATGGGCATTGGCGGAAGCGCTACAAACGAAGGGGGGGCCGGGATGCTGCAGGCGCTCGGTTTCCGCCTGCTGGATGAGCAGGGGGCCGAAATCGGCCCCGGCGCCGCGGGACTGGACAGGCTGAAAAGCATTGATATGTCGTCGGCCGACCCGCGGCTCAAGGGCTGTCGCTTTACCATCGCCTGTGATGTAGACGCGCCCCTGTGCGGGGAAAAGGGGGCCTCGGCCGTCTTTGGCCCGCAGAAGGGGGCCAAGCCGCAGGATGTCCCTGTTCTGGATGAAATCCTCGGGCGCTTCGGCGCGCTGATGGAGCGGGCTTCCGGCAGGGCGGTGGCCAACACTCCGGGCGCCGGCGCCGCGGGGGGGATGGGCGCGGCCCTGATGGCCATGCTGGGGGCCGAGCTGCGGCCTGGCTTTTCCATTGTCAACGAGGTGACAGGATATGAAAAGCTGCTGCAAACGGGCGGCTTTGATGTCGTTATTACCGGCGAAGGGCAGATGAACGCCCAATCGCTGATGGGCAAGCTGCCCGTCGAGGTCGCCAAGCTGGCGGCAAAGTACGGCGTGCGCGCCTATGCCGTCGTCGGCAGCAAAGGAGAAGGGGCTGAACAGGCGACACAGTGCGGCTTCAGCGGCGTTATCGAGCTGATGACTCCGGGCATGACGCTGGAGTATTCCATGGCCCATACAGCCGAGCTGGTGGAAAAGGCCGTGCTTTCCCTGCCGCTGTAGGGTTTGTTATGGAGTGGAAAGAGGCTTTTGGCCCGGAAAAGGTGCCGTTGCCGCACGAGATTGCGGATTATGTGGAAACACCGTTGTGGAACGAGTTGTGCACTGCCGTAGAAGGGCGCTGGGGCGTTACGCCACGGTATGATTACAGCCAGTGCAGTATGGCGCCGGGCTGGAACGTAAAATACAAAAAGGGCGGCAAGGCATTGTGCACCCTGTACCCGCATGAGGGCGGCTTTACCTGTATGGTGTCCGTCGGACCGTCGCTGATGCCGCAGGCCGAACTGCTGCTGCCCGGCCTGTCGCCAGAAACGGCAGAGATATATCGCAACACCGCAGAAAGTAAGTTGGGGAAATGGCTGTGGATGGAGATGACGTCCCCGGCGATTATACACGACGCACTCCGCCTGATGGAATTGCGTATGGCGAAATAGGAAAGAGGAAAAGCCGCAGTCTTTTATACTGCGGCTTTTCTTTGTTTGCATATTATCTGGATGACGCAAAGGAAAATACTGGATTTAGTGATGAACGGCTTGAAAGTATCATTTATCCCTGGAGGACAAGGAAACATTCAACTCCTATGCCGATGAACTGACCTTTAATGGGGTGCTGCAAAACCATTCGGGCCGAGATCGGGAAGCTGTGTCTAGGACATTTTACCTGCTGGACGGAGAGAAAGCTCTCATTATTGCAATGGATGCCGGGTTTACTTCAGTTGGGAATAGCATAAATTATTTAGTAAATGGGAATACACGGCTTCTGTATTTACTACAAAGTATGTTTATGACCATGCGGAATGGGTTGCGCTAAGTGTACTTACGATTATTGATTAACAGCTTCAAAGGGCCGGCT
>CAJMOV010000108.1 GCA_905215125.1 uncultured bacterium
AAAAATGCTGAAGTCCCGATATCAGAAGGTATTCTTTATCCTCAATAATCATATATGACACCATAAAAAAGCAGGCGGAAGAATACGCCAAGCAGCGTGTTAACGACCATGAAGTGGTTACAGAAGCGCGCAAACGCGCAGCAGAAATCATCGCAGGGGCGGAGACGCGCTCCCGCGAGATCATGAAAGCAGCCGGCGCTTACTGCGAAGACGCCATGAAGCGCACGGAAGACGCGCTTACGCAGTCGACCGAGGAGCTTAAGCGCTCGCGCGCCCAGTTTCGCCAGCTGCTTAAAGACAAATAGGATAACGTATCAGTATTGGCCGGACGCCCACGCTTGGGTGTCCGGCCGTTGCATTTTATACAGTAATACGCATACGAACGCATGTGCGTAAAGAGAGAAACAAACATCGAACATACGTTTTGAGTTTGCAAAAAGGCACTTTTTACCACAAAAAAAGCCATTTTATTCGCGGAAATATTGCGAAAAAGCTATTGCAATTTTTTTTCGCCCTGCGTATAATAAAAGAAAGCTGGTGGGAGAAAGTGGTGCTAAAGGGCATAAAGTGCCACTGATGGGGAAGGCAGGTGGAAAAGGTATGCTCGGTCAGCATCCGCACAATATCGATGCCAAGGGCCGCCTTTTCTTCCCGACCAAGCTGCGCGAAGAGCTGGGGGATACCTTTATTGTCACCAAGGGGCTGGACAACTGCCTGTTTGTTTACTCGCAGCAGGCATGGGCCGAGCTGGAGAAAAAGATCGCAGGGCTGCCCATGTCCAAGTCGCGCAACCTGCAGCGCTTCTTCTTTTCCGGCGCCGCCAGCTGTGAAGTCGACGCTCAGGGCAGGATTCTGCTGCCCACGCATCTGCGCGAATACGCAGACCTGAAAAAGGAAGTCTTTGTCCTCGGCGTTTCAGGCCACGCTGAAATCTGGAACGCCGATCGCTGGAGAGCGTACAACGAAGACGTCACGCCCGAATCCATTGCCGAGGCGATGGACGAGCTGGGGTTCTAGGATATGGAATTTCATCACATCCCCGTGCTGGCGCAGCAGTGCGTCCGCGCTCTGGACATCAAGCCCGCCGGCGTTTATGTCGACGGGACGACGGGCGGGGCGGGCCATTCCCGTCTGATTGCCGGATGCCTGGGGCCGGATGGCAGGCTTATCTGTATCGACCGCGATGAGGATGCGCTGGCAGCTGCGCGCCAGCGGCTGCACGGCTTTGGCTGCCGCATTGATTTTGCCAAAAGCAATTTCAAGGATATGGACGCCGTCTTTGCCAGTCTCGGCGTTACAGCCGTCGACGGTATTTTGCTGGATTTGGGGGTTTCATCCCACCAGCTCGACACGCCGGAACGCGGCTTTTCCTATCAAAACGACGCGCCGCTGGATATGCGGATGGATCGCGGACAGGCCCTGACGGCCCGCGATGTGGTCAACACCTACGCCTTGGACGAGCTGAAGCGGATCATCGGCGCCTACGGCGAGGAACGCTACGCCGGGCGTATTGCCTCGGCTATCGTAGCCCGCCGGCAGCAAAGGAGTATTGAGCGCACTGGCGAGCTGGCCGACATTATCCGCGCGGCCATGCCCCCTGCGGCGCGGCGGGAGAAGCAGCACCCGGCAAAGCGCACCTTCCAGGCCATCCGTATTGAAGTTAACGGCGAGCTGTCTGCTGTTGAAGTCGCGCTGGACAGGGCGGTGGCCTGCCTGAAAGGCGGCGGCCGCCTGGCCGTCATTACCTTCCATTCGCTGGAAGACAGAATCGTCAAGCAGACCTTCGCCCGTCTGGCGCAGGGCTGCATCTGCCCCAAGGAAGCGCCTGTCTGCATCTGCGGGCATAAGCCGACCGTCCGCTTAATCGACAAGGGCGGCGTCACAGCTGATGCAAAGGAAATAGAACAAAACCCCCGCGCGCGTTCGGCGCGCCTGCGCACTGCAGAGAAACTATAAAAAGCCGTTAGGAGGAAACAACATGGCAAGCTCGGCCGCAAGACAGAGGGATACCGCCCAGTACCGTCAGGCCGCACGGCCGGCCAGCCAGCAGGGGCCCCGCATGGAGCTTCTGCCGGAAAACCAGCAGGTCCGCCGCCGCGCCCCGGCCAAGATCCCCTATGGCAAATACGCCGTCATCGGCGTGTTTATCTTTGCCGTGTCCATGGTGATTCTGATCGGCTATACCAAGATGACCGAGCTGACGGCCCAGAATACCGCGCTTAAGGAGGAGCTGACCGAGCTGCAGAGCGAGGAAAACGCGCTCAACGCCGATAAAGAGAAAATGTTCAACCTGACGTATGTGGAAGAACGCGCGTTGGCTATGGGCATGGTCAAGCAAAGCAGCGCTCAGGTCACATATGTAGATCTCAGCAACCCTGAGCGCAGCGCTATGGCGGCAGAGGAAAAGGGGGAAAGCTCTTCCTTTCTCGCAGGGCTTGTAAAAACCTTTAACGCCGTAGTGGAATATCTCAACTAGCAGGCAGAGTATAAATAAGCGAGCAGGAGGAGTGAGAAATGCAAAAACATTTCTTACTCCCGTTTTTTCACAAGGCGGGTTTTATCCCCGCCGGCTTGCCAAGACCGGTGCAGCCGGGCCTGTGACGGCCCGCCGCTCCGCAGGACGCAGGGGCGCATTTGCCCCGCAGATGCGGGCGGGCCCGGAAGCAAGCTCTTCCCTAACCCCGAGGTGGTACAGTGCAGAGAAAAGCGGAAAACAAAATGATCCGGCGCCTGCTGGTGGTGGCCGGCGTGCTTGGCGTCCTGTGCTTTGTGTGTATCGTCGCACGGCTGTTTTACATGCAGGTCATCAACTACGAGTTTTATCAGCAGAAGGCGCTGTCGCAGCAGACGCGCGACAAGACCCTGACCCCGGTGCGCGGCACGATTTACGATTGTAACATGAAGCCGTTGGCCATCAGCGCTTCAACCGAGATGGTCACCATTGAGTCCGTCAAAATTGACAGCGAGGAGCAGGGGCTGATGATAGCGGAAAAGCTGTCTGAGCTGCTTGATATGGACTATGAAACCGTGCTCGAGAAGGTACAGGAAAAATCGACCTACGCCGTACTGAAGCGCAACGTCGAAAAGGAAGTGACGGACGAGATCCGCGAGTTCATCAGCGAAAACAATCTGGACAGCATTTACATGGCGCCAGATTCCACGCGCTATTATCCCTTCGGCAACTTTCTGTCCCATGTCCTCGGCTTTGTCGGCAGCGACGGACAGGGCCTCTCGGGACTGGAAAGCTATTATGAGGAGGAGCTGTCCGGTACGCCGGGCCGCGTGATCACCGCAACCAATGCCAAAGGCGAGGAAATGCCCTTTTCCTACGAAATGTACTATGACGCCGAGGACGGGTATTCCCTGGTGCTTTCCATTGACGAGGTCATCCAGCACTATCTGGAAAAGAACCTGGAAATGGCCCTGTATGACAACAATGTGCAGAACAAGGTGGCCGGCATTGTTATGGACGTCAAGACGGGCGGAATCCTCGCCATGGCGACCAAGCCGGACTTTGATCCAAACGACCCCTTTACCATCGTCGACCCGGAGGATGCCGCCGCGGTTGAGGCGCTGACCGGGGACGAACGCGCCGCCCTGCGTACCGAGGTGCTCAATGAGCAGTGGCGCAACAAAGCGATAAGCGACGCTTATGACCCTGGCTCGACTTTTAAAATCCTGACGACGTCCATGGCGCTGGAGGAAAAGACCATCTCGTTGGACAGCCGCTACTATTGCCCCGGCTACAAAACGGTTGACAAATGGAACATCAGCTGCTGGAAATCGGCCGGGCACGGCTCGCAGAGCCTGCTGGAGGCCATCTGTAACTCCTGCAACCCGGCCTTTATTGAAATCGGCCAGTCGCTGGGCATTGAAACTTTCAGCGATTATTTCCGTGCCTTCGGCCTGCGTGAAAAGACCGGCATCGACCTGCCGGGCGAAGCGTCGGGCATCTACTTCAGCGACATGGGGCCGACTGACCTGGCTGTCGCTGCGTTCGGGCAGAACTTCTCCATCACCCCCCTTCAGCTTATTACTGCCGTTTCAGCCGTTGCAAACGGCGGCACGTTGCTCAAGCCATATATTGTCGAGGAGATCATCGACAGCGAGGGCAACGTCGTTGAAAGCCGCGGGCGCGAGGAAGTGCGCCAGGTCATTTCAGCTGAAACATCGGCCCAGGTTTGCGATATGCTGGAGCAGGTCGTCACCGTCGGCACGGGTAAAAACGCTTATGTCATGGGCTACCGCGTCGCAGGAAAGACGGGCACGTCAGAAAAAAAGGCCAAGGAGTTGGCTACCGGCGTCAAGGGCCTGCGTATTTCCTCCTTTGTCGCCTTCGCACCGGCGGACGATCCGCAGATCGCCGTGCTGATCATGCTGGATGAGCCCAACGTTTATCCTGTCACAGGCGGCATCACGGCCGCGCCCGTTATCCGCCGCATTATGGAAGACGTCATGCCCTATCTCGAGGTTGAACCCATTTATACTGAAGAGGAGATGGCGAAGCAGGACGTCTCCATCCCCAAGGTGACGGGTTATACCCGCAGCGAAGCTGAGCAGGCTCTCAAGCAAAACGGCATCAGCTATCGCATAGAAGGGGACGGCGACACCGTCACGGATCAGATCCCGGCCGCCGGGGCCGTCGTATCCAGCAAGGCGCAGGTCATCCTGTATACGGGCGGGGCCAAACCGGATAAAATGGTGACAGTACCCGATCTTTCCGGCATGTCGGTCGAGCGGGCGCGCACAACGCTGAGCAATATAGACCTGTATCTGCGAGCCACAGGGGCCGCAAAATCGTCGACGGGCGGCAACATCGCCGCTATCAAGCAGGATGTCGAATACGGCACGCAGGTGCCGGTCGGCACCGTTATCACCGTTGATTTCAGCGACCTGGATCAACGGGCGGAGTAAAACCCGAAGAGGAGGAAGCATGAAAATATCCGAACTGCTGAAGGGCCTGGACTGCCGCTTTGTCGGCTGTCAGGACGAGGATGTGACAGGCCTTTGCTATGATTCCCGCGCAGCGGCGCAGGGGCAGCTTTTCTTCGCCATCCGCGGTTATCAGACGGATGGGCACAGGTATGTTCCCGGCGCGCTGGCGTCAGGCTGCGCCGCCGCCGTTGTCGAACAGGCGCCCGACGACAAGGGGCCCTATATCGTCACGCCGGACACCCGCAGGGCGCTCGCCGTTGCCTCCAACGCCTTTTTCGGCCACCCGGCCCGGGGGATGAAGCTGATCGGCGTCACGGGCACGAACGGCAAAACGACAGTGACCCACCTGGTCAAGGGTATTATTGAGCAGTGTGAGGGGGCAAAGGTCGGACTGATCGGCACCAACCACATCCTGATCGGTGGGGAAGTCATCCCCGCTGACCGCACGACGCCGGAATCCTATGAAATGTTCCGCCTGCTTGCGCAGATGCGCGACGCCGGCTGCCGTTATGCCGTTATGGAGGTTTCGTCGCATGCGCTGGCGCTTGACCGCGTATATGGTCTGCACTTTGCCGTCGCCGCCTTTACCAACCTGACGCGCGACCACCTGGATTTCCACGGTACGATGGAGGAGTACGCCCGTGCCAAGGGCATCCTGTTCACCCGATGCGACAAAGCGGCCGTCAATTTGGATGACGAGTGGTGTGCCCCTATTACCGGGGAAATGAAACAGGGCCGCCTGACCTTTTCCGCAAAGGATGACGCCGCCCAGCTGGTGGCAAAAAATATCCGGCTCAAGGCCGACAGGGTGGAGTTTGAGGCTGTTATCGACGGTAATATCGGCCGGGTCAGCCTGGCCATCCCGGGTATGTTTTCTGTTTACAACGCGCTGTGCGCCTTCGGCATCGGCCTGCAGCTGGGGTATGACTTTGCCGACCTTATCTCCGTCATGCGGCAGCTGCGCGGCGTCAAGGGGCGCATCGAGGTGGTGCCGACTGGCACCGACTACACGGTCATTATCGATTACGCCCATTCGCCCGACGGTATGGAAAATGTGCTCAAGGCAGTGCGCGGCTTTGCGCAGGGCAGGGTGATCGCCCTGTTCGGCTGCGGTGGCAACCGAGACAGGACCAAGCGCCCCATCATGGGCCGCACCGGCGGTCAAAACGCCGATCTGTGCATCGTCACGACCGACAACCCGAGGGACGAAGACCCACAGAGCATCATCGACGACATCCTGCCCGGGCTGGAGGGCTGCCCGGCCGAGGTTCACGTCATCGTCGATCGGCGCGAGGCCATCCGCCACGCCTTGGATATTGCCCAGGCAGGCGATGTCGTCGTCCTGATGGGCAAGGGACACGAAACCTATCAGGAAATCCGGGGAGTCAAGCATCACCTGGATGAACGCGAAGAAATCGCCGCTCATCTGGCGGCAAAACGGGGGCAATAAACACAGCTTAGGCAGGGGGAAAGCACCATGTTCAACGCGCAGCTCATCGCCATGCTTTTGGCGGGGGTCATTTCCTTCGCGGCAGCGGCGCTGGCGGGACCCGCCATCATCCGCGCGCTGCGGCGGCTTAAATTCGGGCAGAAGATTCTGGAGGACGGCCCGACCTGGCATATGAACAAGCAGAACACCCCGACCATGGGGGGGCTGATTTTTATTCTGTCCATTACCGCTTCGGTCGCAGCCATGCTGGCTTTGGGCAAAAGCGAGGATCTACGGCCCCTTTACATGCTGCTTCTGGGGCTGGTCTTTGGCGCCATTGGCTTCATTGACGATTACACCAAG
>CAJMOV010000109.1 GCA_905215125.1 uncultured bacterium
GAAAGCAAGGGGCATTACCGCCTGAAAAGCTATCCCCTGGTGCCGCAAAATGACAGCTCCCTGCTGCTTATCAACGCGGGCATGGCCCCCCTGAAGCCCTTTTTTACGGGTGAACAGACGCCGCCGTCGCATCGCGTTGTCTCCTGTCAGAAGTGCATCCGCACGCCGGACATCGAGAACGTCGGCAAAAACGACCGGCACGGAACTTACTTTGAGATGTTGGGGAATTTCTCCTTCGGCGATTATTTTAAGCGCGAAGCGTGCGGTTGGGCATGGGAATTCGTCACTCAGGTGCTGAAAATGCCGGCCGACCGCCTGTATCCTTCGGTTTTTTACGAAGACGACGAAGCCTATGACATCTGGACGAAGGAAGTGGGCGTCGATCCCTCCCACGTCGTGCGGTTGGGGCGCAAGGACAATTTTTGGGAAATCGGTTCGGGACCCTGCGGCCCCTGTTCGGAAATTTATTTTGACCGCGGCGAGCAGTATGGCTGCGGCAGTCCCGACTGTGCGCCCGGCTGCGACTGCGACCGCTACGTCGAGTTCTGGAACCTGGTCTTCACTCAGTTTTGCAGCGATGGGAAAGGAAATTACACCCCGCTGGAAAAGAAAAACATCGACACCGGTCTCGGCCTTGAGCGTCTTGCTTGCATTATGCAGAACACCCGGTCCATTTTCGACATCGACACCATCAAGAAAATCCGCGACCATGTCTCCCGGCTGACAGGGGTGGCCTATGGCGCCGACGCCAAAAGCGACGTCTCCATCCGTATCATCACCGATCATGCGCGTTCGACGACCATGATGGTATGCGACGGCGTCATGCCGTCCAATGTCGGCCGCGGATATGTGCTGCGTCGCCTGCTGCGCCGCGCCGCCCGACATGGTCGTCTGCTGGGGCTCAAGCGTCCCTTCCTGTACGAGGTGTGCGAGACGGTTATCGCCGAAAATGAAGGGGCATACCCCGAGCTGCGCGAAAAGGAGAGCTTTATCAAAACCGTTATCCGCACTGAGGAAGAACGCTTCAACGATACGATTGAAAGCGGTCTTGTCAAGCTGGACGACATGCTGGCCGCCCTGCGCCGGGAGGGCAGAAGCGAGCTTTCCGGCGAGGATGCTTTCCGCCTGTACGACACCGACGGGTTCCCCATAGACCTGACAGTAGAAATCCTGGAGGAGCACGGCATGACGGTGGATCGCGCCGCCTTTGACAAGCTGATGGGTGAACAGCGCGCCCGCGCCAAAAAAGCCCGCGGAGACACCGCCGGCCTGGGCTGGGAAGGGGACGATATTTCCCTGGCAGACCTGCCCAAAACCGAGTTTACCGGCTATGACGGTGTAAACGGAGAAGGCAGAATCATCGCCATGATCGGCGAGGGCGAGCTGATTTCAACAGCGTCCGCCGGGGAAGAGATCGCCTTTGTGCTGGACAGAACCCCTTTCTATGCCGAAAGCGGCGGTCAGACAGCCGACACAGGCAGCGTACAGGGGATTTCCGGCAGCGCCGACGTGCAGGAGGTGCATAAAACGCCGGACGGCAAGTTCCTGCACAGGGGCAGGGTGACGCAGGGTAGCCTGCAAATGGGAGAAACGGTTGCCTGCCATGTCGACAAAGCGGGCCGTGCCGCCGTCATGCGCGCCCACTCGGCCACCCATCTGCTGCAAAGGGCGCTGCGCGCTGTGCTGGGCGACCACGTCGAGCAGGCCGGCTCGCTGGTCGAGCCGGATAAGCTGCGTTTTGACTTTTCCCATTTTGCCGCAGTGACGCCCGATCAGCTGCTGGCAGTGGAAAATCTCGTGAACGACGCTATTTTGGACGATCTGCCCGTCATCGTGCGGGAAATGCCGATTGAAGAAGCCAAGAAGCTAGGGGCTATGGCCCTGTTCGGTGAAAAATATGGCAGCCAGGTCCGCGTTGTCTCGATGGGAGATTTCTCTGTCGAGCTGTGCGGCGGCACGCATGTGCCCAATACGGCGAAAATCGGCGGATTTAAAATTGTGTCGGAAACCTCGGTCGCCGCGGGCGTGCGTCGCGTTGAAGCGTTCTGCGGCAAGGGGCTGCTCAGTCTGGTCTATGAGATGGACAGCGCCCTGAACCAGGCCGCTCACTCGCTCAAGACGACGCAGGCCGATCTGGTGCGCAAGGCGGTGCAGATGACCAATGATTTGCGTGAACTGTCGCGCAAAAACGAACAGCTTTCCGCCCAGCTGGCCAGGTTCCGCGCCATTGAGCTGCTCAACTTTGCCAAGGCGGCGGGCAGCGTCAATGTCCTGGCCGTCAAGGTTGATGAAAGCAGCGCCGAGGCGCTTCGCAGCCTGAGCGATTCGCTGCGCGACCGCGCTCCGAATATGGTAGCTGTCCTGGCCATGGTGACGCCGGAAGGAAAGGTGCAGTTTTCAGCGGCCTGTGGCGCTGAGGCGGTCAAGAAAGGCGCCCATGCCGGCAATATTGTACGCGAGCTTGCCAAGGTCTGCGGCGGCGGCGGCGGCGGACGGCCCGACAGCGCCATGGCCGGCGGCAAAGATGCTTCCCGCGTGGAAGAGGCACTGGAAATGGTCAACAATATTGTTGAGAATATGCTGAGGTGAGGGATCAATATGGATTGCGTCTTCTGCAAAATCGTCGCCGGGGAAATCCCCTCTAAAAAGCTATACGAGGATGAAAAGGTCTATGCCTTTTACGATATTGCGCCGGCGGCGCCGGTGCACTTCCTCGTTATCCCCAAAGCGCATGCGCTGACATGCGCGTCCGAGATCAACGAAGAAAACAGCGATATTGTCGCTCATATTTTTACCGTTATCGCCAGGCTGACGCGGGAGCTTGGGGTGGAAAAAGGGTATCGCGTTGTCACCAACTGCGGCGAAGACGCGGGCCAGACTGTGCACCATCTGCATTTTCACGTTTTGGCCGGCGGTACGCTGGGCGCAATGGCGTAAGATGTCCGAGGAAAGGCGGCGCGAGCAGGCGGAGCAGCCCAGAAGGCTGCTTTGCTTCTCTGCCGCTTTTTGTTTGCCCTGCCTAGTTTTCGCTCTGTGCTGGCGAGGGGAGATGCCCCTGCCGTGGTGCTGGCCGACGCTGGCGTCGGCTTTGGCCGGCGGAGTTCTCTGGCTGACCGGGCGAGGCAAATGGCGCTGGGCTTATTTGGGCCTGGGAGCGGGCGCAATATGGGCTGCCCTCTACCTGTTTCTTTTTATAGCGCCCTGCGAAAAATACATGGACAAGGGGGCAGCGGTTAGCATCGAAGCGACGGCGGCGCCTAAGTCTTACGTTACATACAGCACGATAGAGGGGCGTCTGCTTTCGGTCAATGGGAAAAGCCTGCCGCTCAAAGCGGTGACTGTTTACCTGGAGGATGGCTCGCCAGACATTGAAGCGGGGCAGACGCTGCGCTTCACCGGGATCATCCGCCGGGGAAGCAGGCCGGAGAGCGGCGCCTATCTGACTGTCAGCCAAGCAGGAGCGGCCGAGGTGGAAAGTCCGGCGCGCATCGGCGTCCGTGCCCGGATGGCGCGTTGGTCGGACGCTATCGCCCGGCAGATCGATACGTTGGCGAGCGGCGATGAGGGCGCGTTGCTCAAAGCGCTGCTGTGCGGTGACAAAACAGGGATGAGTCGGGACTTCCGTTCGGCGCTTAATATCAGCGGGCTGGCGCATATCGCCGCGGTGTCGGGGATGCACCTTTCCGTTTTGGCAGGGTTTGTTATCGCCCTGCTGGGACGTAAATGGGGCAGTATTGCCGCCATCCCGCTCATCGTGCTGTATGCGGGCGTGACCGGCGCTTCGCCGTCAGTCCTGCGGGCGGGAATCATGGCGTTGACGGCCACCGCCGGCTTTCTGACACGGCGGGAAGCCGATTCCCTGACCTCCCTCTTTTTTGCTTTGCTCATTCTGACGGTGGTCAATCCGTGCGCGCTGCTGTCGCCTTCGCTTTTACTGTCGTTCAGCGCAACGCTGGGAATTTTGCTGTTGTCTCCTATGCTTTTGCGAGCCATACCGCCTGTTCCGGGCGGGTGGTTTAAAAAGCCGCTTGACGCCGCCGTCCGCTGCGCTGCCGTGTCGGTATCGGCTACTGTGCTTGCGTTACCCGTCACCCTGCTGTTTTTTTCCCGTGTGTCGATTTTGTCGGTGCTGTCCAGCCTGCTGGCGCTTTGGGCAGTATCGGCAGCGCTGGTGCTGGGAGCGGCTGCCGTTGGGCTGTCGGTACTTGCGCCCGGCGCCGCGGCCCTGCTTGCGCAATGGACGCTGACCCCGCTGCTCAAATATATCACCGGCGTAGCCAGGCTGTTGGGCGGAAACCCCTCGCTGTCTGCCAGCGCGTCCAGCCCGTTCGTCGTCCTGGCGGTTCTGGCCGTGGCCGCTGCTTTCCTTTTTGTGCGGCAGAAGAAAGGAAAGGTGATCCCCGTCCTGGCGTGGACAGGAGCGGCCGCCGTTGCCTGCCTGGGCCTTTCCGCGCTGGAAGAGACGGCGACGACGCGCGTCAGTGTCCTTGATGCAGGCGGCAGCGCCGTTGTGCTGGTCGACACGCAGGGAAAAAGCTACGCAGTCAACTGCGGCGCCGGTACGCGGGGAGTCCGCGCTGTGGAGGATCAGCTTTCCCATTGGGGCCGGGGAGGGCTGGAGGAGCTGATTGTCACATCGCCCCAGGAGGGGGACGTCAAGCCGGTGCTTGAAAGCGTCGGCGCCCGATGGTGTGCCGCGCCGCAGGGGAGCGCAGCGGGCCGGTGTGCCGGTCAGACCTATGTGCAGGGAGGAAGCCGTCCATGGGGCGCAGGCGAGCTGGAAGTGATTCAGATTGGGCAAAGCTATGCCGTACGGCTGGTTCTACCGCATATGACGCTTCTGGACATGACGCAGGTGCGTCCGGTCGATTACTGCACCTCAGCGGAGAGCGCAGGGCTGACGGGCGATCTCCTTGTTGTGCCGTCCGGCTGGCTGGATGACAGGCCGGCTTTGCGCCGTGCGGCGGCATATACGGGCTGTCGCGCTATTCTGTGCAGTGACAATCGCTTTCAGCCCGCGGGCGGAAGCTGCTGCGGAATACCGGTGATCAGCCTGTCGGCACAGGAGCGTGTGGATATGATATTGAGCAACTGGTAGGTGAGACATCGTGGCTGAAAAAAAAGAACAGAAGGCTTTTCAAAGGCTGAAAACTGATTTGGCCGCCGGCGTCCTTGCGCCGCTGTACATTTTTCACGGGGAAGAAAGCTATCTCAAGGAATATTATCGCGACGCCGTTGTCAAAGCAGCGACAGGCGGCGCGCTTTCTGATTTCAACTTTGTCGAGCTGGCAGAGGGGCGAGTAACGGCGGAGGCGTTGAGCGAAGCGGTGGAAAGCCTGCCTTTTGGCGCGGATAAAAAAGTCGTACTGGTGCGTGATTACCCCCTGATGCGGGCGTCTGGAGAAATGAAGGACATGCTGATCGATCTGCTGCAAAGCCTGCCTGACACCGTCTGCCTGATTTTCTATTTTGACGCGCAGGAATGGAAGCCTGACAAACGGCTCGCCCTGTGGAAGGTGCTGGAGAAAAAGGCGCAGATTGTGGAGTTTGAACGGGCAGGCATGGCTGATTTGGCACCATGGATCCGCCGCCGCTTTGCAGCGCTGGATAAAGTCATCGGGCGGGCTGAATGTGAGCATCTGGTCTTTCTAAGCGGCGCGCTCATGACCAATCTGGTGGGGGAGATTGAAAAAATCGCCGCCGGTACGCCGGGAAAGGAAATTACCCGGGCCGACATCGACCGTCTGGCATCGCGTACACTGGAAGCCCAGGTGTTTGACCTGACTGACTGCATTATGGAAGGCAAGCACAGGGAAGGGCTGCACCTGCTGCGCGATTTGTTTGCAGCCAAGAATCAGCCTGTCGCCGTGCTTGCCGCGATTACAAAGCAGCTACTGCGGTTATACGTCGCGCGTCTGGTGCTGGAGAGCCGCGGCGGGGAGGGCGACGTTATGAGATTGTGCGCGCTGCGCTCGCCCTATCCCGCCCGGCTGCTGCTGCGCGCCAGCTCGCACATGGATCTGCCCTGGCTGCGCCGCGCCATGCACCTGTGCCTTGATGCCGATGTGGGTATCAAGAGCAATCTGCCGGATGACGAGCGGACGGTGGAAATGCTGCTGCTGCGCCTTGCTGCGCAGGGGGACTGATAAAATGCTAGCCATCCGCCAGGCCATAGCCGTCGAGGGGCGCTATGACCAGAACAAGCTGTCCCAGCTGTTTGATACCATCATCGTACCGCTCAATGGCTTCGGTATTTTCCGGGACGAAAAAAAGCTGCAATATCTGCGCCGTCTGGCGCGTGAAAGGGGACTTATCATCCTGACAGATCCGGACGGCGCAGGGCTTGTCATCCGCAATTACCTGCGTTCGGCCATTCAGGAAGGGGAGGTTGTCCATGCGTATATCTCCCCGCGACAGGGGAAGGAAAAGCGGAAGACGGCGCCTTCGCGTGAAGGCCTGCTCGGCGTAGAGGGGGCGCCGGATGAGGAGATTCTGCGCGCCATCCAAAACTGTGGCGCAGCGCGTGAAAGCCTGCCGGCACAGGGAGAGAAAATCAGCAAAAACGACCTGTATTTCCTGGGGCTGGCCGGCGGAGAGGGAAGCGCAGAAAAACGCCGCCGTCTTCTTGTGTGCCTTGGCCGGCGGTAGTGGCCAGCGGTTTACGCTCGGAAAT
>CAJMOV010000110.1 GCA_905215125.1 uncultured bacterium
CCGTGCCGGCAGGGGAGCCTCTCCCGCCGCACGGCCTTACCTATGCTAAGCCCAAAGGAGGGATCAGATGATGTCCTGGACAGGAAAAATACCGGCACAGGTCAAGCTGGTGCTGCGTATTTTAGAAGAAAATGGATATGAATCCTATGTCGTAGGCGGCTGTGTGCGGGACAGTCTGATGGGCCGCACCCCCGCCGACTGGGACGTCGGCACGGCAGCCCAGCCTGACCAGGTGCACGCTGCACTCAGCGCCCACCGCGTGGTCGACACCGGGCTGCGCCACGGCACCGTCACCGCCGTCATCGACGGTCAGCCCATTGAAATCACCACCTTCCGCGAGGAGGGGGAATACCTCGATTTTCGCCGCCCTTCTTCCGTATCCTTTACTGCCGACTTAAAGCAGGATTTGGCGCGGCGCGACTTTACCATCAACGCCATGGCCTATTCCGAACGCACCGGCGTCGTTGATCCCTTTGGCGGCATCCAGGATTTAAGCCGCGGCGTCATCCGCGCCGTAGGAGACGCGGATCAGCGCTTCCGTGAGGACGCGCTGCGCATCCTGCGGGCGCTGCGCTTTTCTGCGACGCTGGGCTTTGACATCGAATCGCAGACGGCCAGGGCTATTTTGGACTGCCGCGGCCTGCTGGGCCACATTGCCAGCGAACGCATACGGGACGAATTTTCCCTGCTCATCTGTGGGCATAACGTCACCCCTGTGCTGCTGGAATACGCCGACGCCATCGCCGAATTCCTCCCGGAAATCGTGCCGTCCATCGGCTTTCATCAGAATAATTACCACCATATCTACGACGTGTGGGAGCATACTGTACACAGCATCGCGGCCGTCGAGTCCGAGCTGGTGCTGCGTCTGGTCATGCTGCTGCATGACCTTGGCAAGCCGCAAAGCTATACCGAGGACGCCGACGGCGTCGGCCACTTTTACGGCCACCCGATGATCAGCACCGGAATTGCAGGCGGCGCCCTGCTGCGCCTGCGCTATGACAGGGCGACCATCCGCCAGGTGTGTACGCTGGTGGAATACCATGACAGCCATCTGTTCCCCACGGAAAACAGCGTGCGCCGTTGGCTGATGCGCCTGGGCGAAGAAAACCTGCGGCTGCTCATCAAGGTCAAGCGGGCAGATAACCTGGCGCAAAGCCCGGATTGGCGCGGCCGCCAGGAGGAGCTGGCCAGGACCAGCGAAGTGCTCGAGCAGGTGCTGCGCGAAAAAAAGGCCTTTTCGCGTGAACAGCTTCAGGTCAAGGGCACCGATATGATTGCCCTGGGGGCGGACGGCCCGCAAATAGGCCGGCTGCTTGACGTCCTTCTGGAGGAAGTGATGAGCGGCCGCGTGCGCAATGAGAAAGGGCCGCTGCTGGCGTTGGCCCAGCGGATTATGGATAGCTGGAGCCTATGAGACAGTGCTTACCGTACAGTGCAAAGGTAAAATAAAAGGGAGAAAGCCATTTTGCTTTCTCCTTTTTTAACGGGCCTGTTATATTTTGTCCGCGTCAGCTTCCGCTGAAGCCTGCCTGAGAGGAAACATGTCTTGAAGGTTGATCCGGCTGAAAGAAAGCGGAAAAATCCTGCGCGACGATGTTCATATATTCGCCGTCGGCGCTCTGTGCGATACTGACGGCCGACGTCAGCGTATTGACCAGCATAAGCACACTGGAAATGGTGTTGAGAAACAGCCGCGTGCCGGTAGAAGCATAGAGATTGGCGTTGCAGAGCGGCGCAATATCAGAGCGGGGCGTGTCGGTAACACCCAGGATGTCGGCCCCCTTTTGCTTTGCGTACTGCACCAGTGTCGTTGTCATAAAATAATAGTCGGGGAAAGAAAACGCGACAAGCAGCGTCCCCTCGCGGATAAGGGGCAGGACGGCCTGTATGCTGTCATTAAGCTCGGTATTGACAATCATGGACGGGATGCCCAGAAGGGAGAGACGGATGGACATAAACTCGGCCGCCTGCAAGGAGACGCCCCGGCCGCAAAGGATGACAAAGCGCCGGTTGAGCATGAGATCGGCTGCTTCAAAATAAGCCGCGGGATCAATCTGGGAGTAAAAATTGTGCAGCATGGCCATTTCTTCCTGGCAGATCTGCATCAGGAAGTCCTCCGGGTTGTCCAGATCGCGCTGGGGAATAAAGGGGGAAGCGTAGCCGTTTTCCTGCTGGACAATCAGCTTGCGCGAGTCGAGCAGGTACTTGCGGAATTCATACTTGAGCTCATTGAAGTTGGCATAGCCGAGATAAGAGCAGGCGTTGAGTATCGTCATTTCGGAAACGTGGACGTCGGCGCTTAACTCCTTTAGGGTGATAAAGCTCATTCGCTCTGGGTCGGCCAGCATACGGTCGGCGATGTCCTTCTGTTTCTTTGTCATGCCCGGGTATTTATCCCGGATATTCTGGATGACGTCCATAATTCAATAAGGCCCCTTTAAATTTATCAACTACGATCGAGGATATTATATCAATTTTTCCTCGCCTTTGTCAATAAAACAAACTTTTTTTGCATAAAAGGATGGAAAAAGGGGCAATATACGCGAATTTTATTCATTTTATAAATTTTACATTTTGTGCGCTGCATGCGTCGTCAAGGTCCCCGTTTTGCGGGCCAAAACGGGGGAAAACCAGCGAAAAAAGCGGTGGCCGGAACGATGCGTTACGGGAGGTTTCTGCCCTCCGGCGGCTTGCCGATATCCTCGGCGTCGGGCAGAGACAGGAGGAAGGAAACGGCCAGAATGGAGAGGCCGGAGGCGGAAACGCCGTCCATCCAATAGTCCACCAGGGTCAGGCCCATCGCGGTCATGGCAGTGTCCAAAGCGACAAACAAAAGAATGGCCTCCCTTTTGGACACCCGCTGGCGCAGCAGAAGTACCTTGGGCAGCGCCTTTGCCACCAGGTTGGCGGGCAGGGAAAGAAGACCCGCCGCGATAAAGAACACGACGATGCTGCCCACCGAGCGGTATGTAAAGCCAAACAGCTTCATCACGGCCCCGCAGAAGAGGGCCAGGATCGATAGAACGCCGACGAAAAGGGCGCTGCTAAACAACACCGTAATGATTTTGTCACGGTTTTCCTGCCAGAATTTCTTCATAATACCCTCTTTTCAGCCGATTTTCTCATAATATATCACGGCAAAAGCCACAGAGCAAGACGGAAAAAAGGAGCTGCCCTTAAGCAGCCCCTTTCGGGATGAGCTATGCCTTGCCGTCCTGCGCGATATCGGACAGCGGGGGGAGAACCGTGCCGGTGTCGGCCGTCTTGAGGATGCGATACAGGTCAAAGCTGATGTGCACCTTGAACTGGTCGCCGTCGATGCTGATGTGGAACTGCCCGCCGCACGCCTGGGTAAAGCTCTGTGCGATGGACAGCCCCAGGCCGCTGCCTTCTTCGCTGCGTGATTTATCTCCACGGACAAACCGCTCGGTGATTTCCTCGGGCGTGAAATCCATCTCATAAGCCGATGTGTTTTTGATGGTCAGGACAGCGCGGCTGCCGATGATTTGCAGCTCGACAAAAATGCGCGTGCCCGCCAGGGAATATTTGAGGGCGTTGTCGATGACGTTTTGCAGAACGCGGTACATCTTGCGCCCGTCAGCCCAAATGGTGACGGGCGGATCGGCCAGCGCAACGCGCACGGCAAGGCCCGATTGAAGGATGCGTTCCTCCATTTCACCCAGCGTCTGCTCGATTAGGCGGTGAAAATCCAGAGCCTCGTTGTTCATTTCCATGCTGCCGCTTGTGCTTTTGGCCAGGTCAAACAGGTCGTACACAATGCCCTTGAGCCGGTCGGACTTTTGCGCCAGGATAGCGATGTAATCTCGCGCCTCGGGGGGCAGATCCTCCATCTTGGACAGGAGATCGACATAGCTGATGATACTGGTCAGCGGTGTTTTCAGGTCGTGCGAGACGTTGGTGACCAGCTCGACCTTCATACGCTCCGACTGCATCTGCTTTTCCACGCTTTTCTGCATGCCGCCGCCGATATCGCTGAGCTGTCGGCTGGCGCCGGCCATGGGGGAAGATGCGTCGATGGCCGGAACGTAGGTCAATTCGCCGCCCGCGATGTGGGATATCTGCTCCATCAGCTCCTGGATATCGCTCAGAAGGCGGTTATCGCTGTTGACAAACCACCAGATGACGGCGATTTCCGCCGCAAAGGCGACAAAGCAGAAAAATACGGTCGACACCATCCCGAACAGGAAAAGCAGGACACATGCCAGCGAGCCGAGAATAAAGGACAGCCTGCGGCGGAACATTGCGGCGGTAAAGCTGTACTTTTGGTAACGGGATCCATCGAATAAGGCGCGCAGAAAGGCGAGGATGGCTCGCCATATCCGCCGCACACCGCGAGCCAGCGCGCCGACGGCGGTGTGCCGGAAAAAGCGGCGCGCCTTGGCCTTGCGCACCATGGCAAGCAGGAAAAGCATGCCCAGCAGATAACCGCTCCCGGCGCACAGGCTGCACAGCCAGCCGACGGCGGCGCGGCTGGACCAAAGGCCGCGGCTCCAGTAAAGCGATTCCAAAAGTCTGATGACGGCCAGGCTGATTCCAGCCGCCAGCGCGCCGGCAAAAAGCAGCAGAAGGATCTCCGTCCATACCCGATCCAGCCTGCCGGGGTGAAGCTCATCGTCTTCCGGGCGGCGGCCGGTGGCAAAGCAAAGGAACAGACCGACGGCGATAAGTGGCAGGGTATAAAGGGTGATAAAGCCGACGTCCTGCCGCAGCATATCGTGCTGCTGCGTCCAATCCTGCCGCCGGGACTGGATGACGTCGTCTCCGATGCGCAGCAGGATGGAGACATCGTCGCGCAGCAGACTGCCGTCATAATACAGGCTGCTGGCGTATGCGCCAAAATCATAGGGCGCAGGCTGATCCTCGCGCAGCAGATGGACTGTCATATCCCCGCCTTCAACGGAAATCCAGCGGTCGGCTTCGGGACGGAGTATTTCAGATAAATCTCCCTCGACATTGCTGTAAACCGTCTCGCCCACCTGCACCCGATACTCAACGCCCTCGTCGGTCAGCCATTGGCCGGCGGCGGCCGGTGTGTCGGACTCAATCATATAAGCCAGATCGTACAGCAGATTGTCCAGCCAGTTGTAATAGCTGTTAGAGGCCTCGTAATCTGAAACGAGCATGGCTTCGGGATCCAGCTCATAGTGATAGGCGTCATACGCCAGGTCACACCACGAAAAGACGCTGAGAACCAGCAGGCAGGCCGACAGCAGCCAGGCAGCCGCTTTGGTCAGCGTATGGGCGCTAAATCTTTTCAATTTTGTAACCAATTCCCCAAACCACCTTTAAGTATTTTGGCTCTTTTGGGTTGATTTCAATCTTCTCGCGGATGCGGCGGACATGAACCATGACGGTGTTTTCCACGGCATAAGCCGTTTCTCCCCACACTCGTTCATAAATTTCTTCAGCGGGGAAAACCCGGCCGGCGTTGCGCATCAAAAGCTCGACGATGCGCAGCTCGGTCGCCGTCAGGTGGATGGCTTCACCGTCGACAAACAGCTGGCGCGCGTCGGTGTCCAGCGTCAGGCCGCCAATGGTAATGCTGCTGCCTGCATGCTGGCGCTGGACGTCGCCCAGCGTCAGATACCGGCGCAGCAGGGAACGCACGCGCGCAGCCAGCTCGGAGGGGTTGAAGGGCTTGGTCAGGTAGTCGTCCGCCCCCATCGACAGCCCCAGGATCTTGTCGCTGTCCTCGCTTTTCGCCGACAGGATCAGGATGGGGATATTGCGCGACTGCCGGATTTTCATGGTGGCCGACAGGCCGTCCAGTCGGGGCATCATGACGTCCAGGATAATAAGCTGTACGCTTTCCGTTGTCAGCATATCCAGCGCCTGCAACCCGTCGTACGCCGCCAGCGTGCGGATTCCCTCCCTCTCCAGCAGCTTGCAGATGGCGCCGTTGATTTCACGATCGTCATCCACCACCAAAACGCAGGGATTTTCCACACTCAGACACCCTTTCAAAGAAGATTGCTTGAGCCTATCAGCAGAATAACACCCCAATCTGACGATAGGCTAAATGGGTTTCTTACGAAAACCTTAATGAAATATCTAAAAGCAAAAGCGGCGGCCTGTCCCGCATCTGCGGGCGTTACCGCAGCCAGCTGGGCTTTTGCCGCAGGATAAAGCCGCAGACAAACCCCAGGCAAGTCAGGCTGATAGCAACCGATGTTCCGCCGTAGCTGAAGAAGGGTAGCGTCAGCCCGATGACCGGCATAATGCCGGCGCACATGCCGATGTTGATGAGGGTCTGCACCATCAGCATTCCGCCTACGCCAATGCACATGAGCCGGGAAAATAGGTCGCTGGCCCGCGTCGAATCGTAATAGATGCGCAGCACAATGGCGGTCAGCAGCAAAATAATGGCGACACAGCCGATAAAGCCCCATTCCTCGCCCGCAGTAGCAAAGATAAAGTCGGTGTGCTTGGCCGGCAGGCCGGAAGAAGCCTGGGTCATTCGGCCGCTTAAAAAACCTTCTCCGGCTATCTGGCCGGATCCTATGGCCATCATGCCTTGTTTACCTTGATAAGCATGTTTTTCGGACAATTCGGGTTCAAAGACGACGAGGATGCGCAGACGCTGGTAATCAGGCAGATAAGGCCACACCACTGCCAGGCTGACGCAGGCTGTCACTGTCAGCCCCC
>CAJMOV010000111.1 GCA_905215125.1 uncultured bacterium
TATACAAAAGATCCCCAGCGCTTCATATCCCTGTAATTTGTATACTTAAAAGGCCGCCTTTCAAGGCGGCCTTTTGACACGGAATGTCGAACCGACGCCAGCAGACATCCAAACAAGGAGCGTTTTTCTGTCGGGCGCTTATTTGATGTAATCCATATAATTTTCTAAATTGATTTTCTTATAGACGGCTGTAGTCGTCACCTGGGCGTCCTCTTTCCATTGGTTTAGGCTTTGGGTGAAATACCAGTCTATGGCGCTTTGCAGAATATTTGCCTGGTTCTCTTCAAAATAGCTGGCGCTGACAGCGGTGCGTTTGACAATGTAATAGCCGTCAGACGCGGTGTACACCCCGCCGATTTCCCCCTCCGCCAGGGAAAAGGCCGGTTCAAGATAGGCGCTGCCTTCGGCTTCGGCGATGCCGACGACCAGGCCGTCCGGGTGATTTTCCATGATGGGGTCGTCGTTGTACTGGGCTATCAGGGCGTCAAAGTCGGCCCCTTCTTGCGTCGCCTGCTCCAAAACAGCGTTGGCTTGCGTCAATTTACCGGCGGAGTCCAATTCGGACAAAGGGTTGCCTTCTTCATCAATGGTACCAAGGCGGATGTATTTGACCGTAATATAATTTTCTGAAAAAAACTGCCGCAGGTTTTCGTCTGTATAATATTCCGTCGCTTCCAGGCAGACGTCGTCATATAACAGGTCATAATACAGCGCGTCCTCCTGGAAAGCGTCGTAGCTGCGATCGGTCATGGCCGATTCACGGAGGAATTCCAGATAGGCGTATTTGCCGCCCAATGATTCGGTAAAGGCTTTTTTGTCCTCCTTCAGCTCATCCCGCTGCTCGTCAGACAGAGAGATTCCCCTTTCCGCACATTGGATACGGACGATTTGCGCCGTCACAGCCTGATCAAGCGCGTCGTTTTTGACCCGCTCCGTCATCTCGTCGTCATACAGGGTATCGGAGGCATAGCCATATTGAGAGCTGAGGTTTAAAAGATTGTAGTGAATATAAAAGGCAAGGCCTGACGCGTCGACGCTGCGGCCGCCGACCACAACGGCCGTCGGGCTGGGGGAACAGGCGCACAGTGACAGGCACAGGACAATGGACAGGGTGCCGGCCAGCAATTTTTTCATGGGAAAAGCCTCCTTGGCTGTTCAATATAGCTGTATCTTACCACAAAAGGGGAGGGCTTGGCAATTACTCTGCCTTTTGCCGCCAAAGATCGACAAGGGCGGACGCTGCCCTGAGGACATCCTCATTTGGCTTGAGCCGCAGGGACAGGTAGGGCTTTTCGCCCGCATTCATCAGGATGCGGCCCTTCAGCGAAGGCTCGGCGCAAACGGCGGCCGCCCGCTCGAGCGCGGAGGGGATAAAAATAAACTGCACCGACCCTGAGCGGTGGTTGATTTCGCTGACGCCGCATTCTGACGCCCGCGCGCGCAAAAGGGCGATGGACAGAAGGTTGACGGCCGATTCCGGCGGGTCGCCAAAGCGGTCGATAAGTTCGTCCTGCAGGTCGAGATAGTCCTCTTCCGAACGGATGAGGGCGATGCGTCGGTACAGGTCGACGCGGGTGCCGGCGTCGGGGATATAGCTTTGCGGCAGGCTGGCGGAAACCAGGATGTCGGCTGTACATTCGGTGTGCTCCGCCGCGGGACTGCCCGTCAGCTCGCCGGCGGCCTCCTCCAGCAACCGCAGGTATAGATCGTAGCCGACGTTCATCAGGTGTCCGCTCTGCTCGGCGCCCAGCACGTTGCCTGCGCCGCGGATTTCCAGGTCGCGCATGGCGATTTTAAAGCCGCTGCCAAACTCGGCAAATTCGCGGATGGCCGACAGACGCTTCTGCGAGATTTCAGTCAGCACCTTGCCGCGGCGGTAGGTGAAATAGGCGTAGGCGTGCCGCTGCGATCGCCCGACGCGCCCGCGGATTTGGTGCAGCTGCGCAAGGCCCATCGCGTCGGCGTTTTCGATGATTAGGGTGTTGACATTGGGGATGTCGACCCCTGTCTCAATAATGGTGGTGCAGACTAGAATGTCGATTTCCCCGGCATACATGCGGCTCATGACGTCGGACATCATTTCTTCGCCCATGCGCCCATGGGCGGTGGCGATAACAGCGTCGGGGAAACGCTGGCGCAGGGCGGACGCCGTCTGTTCGATGGAGTCAATGCGGTTGTGCAGGTAGTAGACCTGCCCGCCGCGCGCCAGCTCGCGCCGAATCGCGTCGTGGACGATGACGTTGTCGTGCTCGAGCACATAGGTTTGCACCGGCTGGCGGCCCAGCGGGGGTTCTTCCAGCACAGACATATCGCGAATGCCCGACAGTGCCATGTTGAGGGTGCGGGGAATGGGGGTCGCCGTCAACGTCAGCACGTCGACCGACGTCGTCATCTGCTTGATCTGCTCTTTGTGGGACACGCCGAAACGCTGCTCTTCGTCGACGACGAGCAGGCCGAGATCCTTAAAGTGAATATCCTTCTGCAAAATGCGGTGGGTGCCGATGAGCACATCGCACTGGCCACTGCGCAGGCGGGCCAGCGTTTCCCGCTGCTGCCCCGGGGTGCGGAAGCGCGACAGCATTTCCACCGTGACGGCGTAGCCGGAAAAGCGCTGGCTGGCCGTCAGATAATGCTGGCGGGCCAGCACTGTTGTCGGCACCAAAACGGCGGCCTGCTTGCCCGACAGCACGCATTTCATAATGGCGCGGAAGGCCACTTCCGTTTTGCCGAAGCCGACGTCTCCACACAACAGCCTGTCCATAGGGTGGCTTTGCTCCATATCTTTTTTGATGTCCCGCGTACATGCCAGCTGATCGTCGGTCTCCTCATAGGGGAAGCTCTCCTCAAAGGAGCGCTGGATGTCGTCGTCGGGCTGAAAGGCAAAGCCCGGCCGGTTAAGCCGCGCCGAATACAGGGCGATCAGCCCTGCGGCCAGATCCTGCGCCGCCTTTTTGGCGCGCGATTTGGTCTTGGCCCAGGTTGTACCGCCCAGCTTGCTCAGCCTGACGGCGTCGGCCTCCCCGGCGCCGATATACTTGGAAACAAGGTCGAGCGACGTCGCCGGGACAAAGACAAAGTCGGTGCCGGCATAGGCCAGCTTGATATAGTCGCGGTAGACGCCGTCGACGGCGATGCGCTCGACGCCGACAAAGCGGCCGATGCCGTGGTGATCGTGGACGACAAGATCCCCCGGCGTCAGGTCGGAATAGCTTTTCAGCCGGTTGCGGGAATCCTTTTTGCCCTCCTTCCTGCGTTTGGCGCGCTGTGCGCCCAACTGCCCCTCGGTGATGACAGCCGTCAGGGCCGAGGGGTATTCAAAGCCTGCCGAGAGGTTGCCTGGCAGGATGCAGATGCGCCCCGGCCCGGCCTGGGCGATATCGGTGACGCAGGGCAGCTCGCGGCCGGAAAGCAGCTCGCACAGGTTGGCGGCGCGCTGGCTGCCGCCTGCCAGGGCAAAGAGGGTATAGCGCAGCGACAGGTAGCTTTCCAGGTCGCTGACCGCTGTATCCAGGCTGCCGCCGTAGGAGGGCAGCTGCTTGCAATTTAACCCGATGATTGCCGCCGGCGCAAAGGGGGTTTGGCTCAAAAAGGTGTCAAGCAGTACGGCGTCATGCGCCATGACACAGGCGCGCACCTCCCCTTCCGACAGGCAGAAGCCGGTTTTGGACGGCGCCAGAACGCCGTTTTCCAGCAGATGGGTGTGATCTTCGCTCTGGCGGAAGGCCATGGCCCGCGCCCCTTCTAAGATGGCGGGGGTGTCGTCCAGCAAAACAAGGGTATGTTCGGGCAGGTAAGAAAAAGCGGTGGCCTGCCTGGGGTAAATAAAGGGCATATAACGGTCGCAGGCGGCAAAGGCGCCCGTCTGTTCAAGGCGTTCCCGATCCTGCGCCAGGGTTTTGCGCAGCTCGTCGCCGGCCCGGCGCGCCAGGCCGTCTATGGCTTTGAGCAGGCCGTCCAGCCCGTCTTTAGCCATATGGGGCAGGGTTTCGCGGGCCGGCAGGATGTCGCAGCTGTCGATGCTGCGGGTGCGCCGCTGCGTCATGGGGTCAAAAACGCCGAGGGAATCGACGGTATCGCCGAAAAACTCGGCGCGCACCGGCGCGCTTTGCCCGATGGGAAAGATGTCCAGGATGCCGCCGCGCAGGGCGAACTGACCCGGCCCTTCGACGGTCAGGCTGTGGGCGTAGCCCGCTTCGATCAGCCGCCGCGTCAGCTCGCCGGTGTCATATTCTCCGTCAAGGCGAAGCGTCAGTGTGGCTTTATCCATGATATCCGGGGGCAGTGTGGCCAGCATCATGGCCTCGATGGGGGCGGCAAACACCGGTGAGAGCCCGCTGGAAAAGGCGTGAAGCGCGGCAATGCGCTGGTGCTCATACTCGCGCGAAACGTTGTCGATGTTGTGAAAGACAAAGTCGCGCACTGGCAGCAGGGCCGCCGTACGGCCGCAGAAGGCTTCAATATCCAGCGCGGCGCGGCGGGCGCTCTGCTCGTCGCGGGTAACGACGCAGACAGGCCGGTCAAGGTCGGCGGCCAGCGCCGCGGCGATGTGCGCTTTATGGATGTGGGAGACGCCGTAAAGAGAGACGGCGCGATGGCCGCCTTTTTTGACTTCCGACAGCAGCTGCCGGTATTCCGGCAGGGAACGCATCAGATCGAGCAGTGTCTGCATAGTCTCTCCTAACTCCCCTGGGATTATTGGGCTGTTTTGCCGTTAAACTGCTGCATGGCGGCATCGACCCCGTTTTCAATAATGCACAGGGCGGCGTCGGGCGCCAGGCGCACGCCGGCCATGGCGTCGCCGTCCAGTGTATCAAGGACAAAGTCCTTCATGTCCTCCTTGCCCTTTTCCGGGGCGCCGATGCCGATTTTGACGCGGGGGAACTGCTCCGACTGCAAGTGATAGATGATGCTTTTGATGCCGTTGTGCCCGCCGGCCGACCCGCTGCGCCGCACCCGTATGCGTGCGGTGGGCAGGGAGACGTCGTCAAACAGGACGATAACCCGCTCGGGCGGCACGGAGAAGGCGGCAGCCATATCGCGCACCGCTTCCCCGGAAAGGTTCATATAGGTTTGCGGCTTCATAAGCAGGATATTTTTACCCCCGTGCTGGACGGCAGTGTAGGTAGATTGGAACCGCGTCTGGGTAAGGCGGCCGGCCCCCAGCTTTTCCGCCAGCAGGTCAAGGGCAAGGAAACCGGCGTTGTGCCGCGTCATTTCGTATTTGCGCCCGGGATTGCCCAAACCGGCGACAATAAAGTCGGCCGTCTGCGGGGCAGAGATTTTTTTTCGCCTGAAAATAGGAAACACTTCCTTTGGTTCAGCATACAAATAAGCCGGCGGATTTCCGCCGCCGGCTGTTTCGATCGGCCCGCTGGCAGCGCGCCTGCGCGCAAAGGGGGCAGGCCCGGCAGACAGAGCGAGCGGAAAGGGGGCGCAGACGCCCCCTTATGTCATTAAGCAAAAATTTCGGAAACCGAGACTTCCTCGTATATGCGGCGGATGGCTTCGGTAAACATGTTGGCCACAGGCAGCACCTTGATCTTATCGATCTTCTTGGCCGCCGTCAAGGGAACGGTGTCGAGCAGGAAAATCTCCTGGATGACGCTGTTTTCCAACCGTTCGATGGCAGGGCCGGACAGCACGCCGTGGGTTGCGCAGGCCACAACGCTCTGCGCCCCGCCGATGTTGATAAGGGCGGAGGCCGCGTTGCACAGCGTACCTGCCGTATCGATCATGTCGTCGACCAGAATGACCTGCTTGCCGCGCACGTCGCCGATGATGTTCATAACCTCGGAAACATTGGCGCGCTGGCGGCGCTTGTCGATGATGGCCAAGGGCAGGTCGAGCCGTTCGGTGAACTTGCGCGCGCGGCCGACGGAGCCGAGGTCGGGCGCGACGACGACGACATTTTCATTGCCCATGCCGTATTTGTCGGCGAAATAGGGGATGAGCACCGACGTGCCCAGCAGGTTGTCGACCGGAATGTTGAAGAAGCCCTGCAGCTGCGAGGCGTGCAGATCCATGGTCAGCACACGGTCGGCGCCCGCCGCTTCGATGAGGTCGGCGACCAGCTTGGCCGAAATGGGGTCGCGCGCTTTGGTCTTGCGATCCTGACGGGCGTAGCCGAAATAGGGGATGACGGCGGTGATGCGCCCGGCGCTGGCGCGCCGGAAGGCGTCGATCATAATGAGCAGCTCCATCAGGTTGTCGTTGACAGGGTTACAGGTCGACTGCACAACGAAAACGTCGGCGCCGCGCACCGTCTCGTTGATGGAAACGGAAATTTCCCCGTCGGAAAACTTGGTGACGACAGCCTTGCCCAGCTCAACGCCCAGCGAGGATGCAATTTGCAGGGCCAGCGCGGGATTGGAGTTGCCTGCGAAAACCTTGATGCTTGTACCATGCGGAATCATGCGATTACCCCCAGATTCTATTCTCAATAATAAACAATACAAACGAAATTACAGCTTGCCGTCCTGGCGGCGCTTTTTGGCCCAGCCGGGCTTGACGGCGGCGCGCACGCGGCCGATGACCAGGCTGTCCTCGGCGACGTCGTCCTTCTCCGTCACCGTCGTCGCGGCGGCCAGATAAGCCCCGCGCCCTACTTTGACGGGCGCGACGAGGTTGA
>CAJMOV010000112.1 GCA_905215125.1 uncultured bacterium
ACTCGCTACCTCCACCTTGGCAAGGTGGCGCTCTACCAGATGAGCTACATCCGCAAGTGCTTTTCTATTATATTGAAAAGCACAGACTTTGTCAAGAGTTTTTCTCAAAATGATAAATATTTTCATCCCAGCTAAAGCGCTCGCGCGCCTGCTCGTCGGAAAAAACGCGGCGAGGGATAAAAGCCTCTGAACCATCCTCTGCCGTCTGGTTTTCCCCTTCTTCGGAAAGCAGGTCAAGGTGCAGCCACCCTTGAGGGGCTTCAACGGCCAGCCACCAGTAGACGTCCTCTCCCCGGCGTCCCATGACAACGGTGCAGTCCAATCCCATCTGGCTGCCCAGAACCTCGGCCGCCAGCACCAGTCCGGACTGCGCCGCTTCCCTGTCCACCAGCGCGCCATAGGCGGTGTAGGGGGCCGACTTGCGCTGCAATCCACCCGTTTCGCTGACGACACGGGTAGCCTCTTCGTCAATGACGACATTGTCCAGCAGCCAGGCTGCAATGGCTTCCAGCTTTTCTTCTTCCGTTTCCCCTTTCAGCGTGCCGACAATCTCGCGGGCAGCGCTGCGCACCGCTTCGGCCTGTGCTTCCAACACCTCAGCCTCTTCCAAATAGCTGATATTGATTTCAACAATGCGGCGGTAAGCATCCTCAGGATAGCTGGCGTAGGTAATCTCCTTCAGCCCGACGGCATATTCGCCGGCTGCCGCCCAGCATTTCAGCAGCAAGGGCATAAAATCCTCCTCGCCATAATCAAACCAGCTGAAGGAAAAAACACACTGGCTGCCAAAGGTCCGGAACATTTCGGTCATCCGGCGCTCAAAGTCCTCGTCGTCGAGCACCTCTACCACGCTGCGGATCTCATCCGCGCTGCGGCGATACTGGATGGTTACGCTCAGCTCCTGATAATTGAGGATACGGGTCTGTTCAAACAAAATGGAAGATACCGCGTAGACGCCGAGCGGGTAGGTTGTCGTCAAATCCTGCGTAATCGCCTTGAGATCCTCATCCAGATCCCCTTTGTAGTCGGATATGCGTATGCTGTCGCTTTCGCGTCCGGCGCGGATCATGTTGCGCACCGCCGTTTGCAGGGCATAGTAGCTACCGATGACGTCGGCGTCCGACTCCCCGGCTTCCAAATTCTGCCCGACATGCGCCGCTTCGTAATAATATTCCCCTTCTGTTGCCGAGCAGCCGCACAAAGCGGCCAATATCAGGCAGCAAGCAGCCAGCTTCCTCCCACTCACCCTCTCACCTCCTCCGCACGCCTGGGCAGCGGCTCTCAATATCCCAGCGCTTCCTCGACAAGCAGCACCTTGCACCGCTGGACGCCGCCCGGCTTGCCCATTGTGACGCTCATGACGTTGCAGATGCGTGCGGGGCTGCGGCAATCATGGCATTTGCCGTCCGCGGCGCAGGGCGTCTGTGCGGCCAGACGTCTTGCGTTGAGGGGGGCCGCCACCTGGCGGGCACGTTCAATGGCGGCATTGAGATCGGGCGCCAGCTTGTTGGAACCGACGACGTAATAAACCGTCTCATACCCGTACATGGCATTGGCGACGCGGTTGCATGTGCCGTCGATATTGACGATTTCACCTGTTTCCGCCAAAGCGTTAGCCGACGTTATGTACACCTGCGCGTCGCACTCGAGCTGCCGCTGCTCCGGCTTGCGCTCGACCCAATGCCAGTAGACCTCATTGTCCTTTGAAAGCGCCTCATAGGCGCCCATCTCCCTGAGGGTCACCGACCCGCCAAAGGCGATCCTTTTGCCGTGCAGCTCATCGCACAGGGCGGCCAGGGCAGCGGCCGCCGTCGGGCATACCTCCGCTTCAATACGCCTGTCCCGCAGGTTTCTTACGGTTTTTTCCATATCCATTTTTCTCTTCCCCTTCTCGTTACAGCTGCTGCTGATGGTGATCTTTAAATCCCTCTCCGAAAATTTCCGTGGCCGACGTGACGATCATAAAGGCGTTGTGATCCTCTTCGCGCACAATTTCACGGGCTTGCGGAAAAAGCTGCTTGTGCATGGCGCACAGTATGACCTTTTTAGGCGATTCAGTATAGGCGCCAATCCCGTCAATATAGGTGACGCCGATGTCCAGCTCCATCAGCTTTGCCGCGATACTGCGGTCGGCGTCCGTGATGATATACAGCAGCTTTGCCCCGTCTGTGCCATAAAGGACGCTGTCAAACACAAAGGTAAAGACCACCATGGCGATGGTGGCGTACAACGCGCGGTCGATGTTGTGAAAAATGATGGCCGATAGCGCCACAATGACCGAGTCGGTCATGAGAAACAGCTTGCCGGTGCGCACATAGGGGTAACGCAGCTTGATGAGACGGACAAGGATATCGCTGCCGCCCGTCGTCCCGCCCGCACGGAAGACGATCCCCATGCCGACGGCCAAAAGCCCGCCGCCGGCCGCCGCAGCCAAAAGCGGATCGCGGCTGACCGGCCCCCACTGCCCGATTATGTCAATGGCAAAGGAGGAAAAAACCGTCGTAAACACAGTGGACAGCATGACCTTATAGCCCAACTTCCACAATGCTATCAGCATCAGAGGAATATTGATGCACAGCACCACCATACCGGTCGGCAGATCCGTCAGGTAATTGATGATGATGGCAGCGCCGGTAACCCCGCCGGGCGCCAGCTGGTTAGGATCGAGGAAGAGGGAGATGGCCGCGGCGTACAGCAATCCTCCGACTGTCAGCATAACGCCAGTTTTTAAAGCCTTTGTGCCGATTTTTTTCATAACCACACTCCTCTTTCTCTCCGGGATAAAATTACGCTCTTTGTTTATTTTACCCTATTTTTATGCAGCAAGTCAAGTAATTGCAGTTTTTAGCTTGCAATAGGCTTCTCCTTCCGTTATAATAATTTAAATTGGGCAAAATTTTCCCGCTGAATCAGGGCGGTATCCTTCTTTCCTGGGGATCGCTGCCCCATCGGGCTGCTTGCGCCCCCGCCCTGCGGCGGTCATTCATCTGACAAGGGAACGATAACGATATGAGAATGCGCAAAAAAAAGAACCTGATCCCCCGCATGGCGGCATGCGCCGATTTGCTGGTGGCCAGCCCTGCGGAAAACCGCGGAAGCTGGCGGCAGCGCTTTGGCCGGACGGGCGAGCTTCTGCTGGAAATCGGCTGCGGCAAGGGCCAGTTCGCCGTCGGAACGGCTTCGCAACGGCCCGAAGATCTGATGATCGCCGTGGAAAAGTGCGAAAACGTCCTGCTGCTCGCTTTGGAAAAGGCCAAAAAGGCCGGCCTGGACAATTTGTATTTTATCAGCGCCGACGCCGCTGCGCTGGCCGAGGCCTTTGCCCCCGGAGAGGTCAGCCGTATTTATCTCAACTTTTCCGATCCCTGGCCAGCCAGTAACCGCGCCAAGCGCCGGCTGACCCATCCCAATTTTCTGAAAATCTACGACGCTATCCTGCGTCCCGGCGGGGAAATCCGTCTCAAGACCGACAACCCGCGCCTGTTTGAATTTTCTGTTTGCCAGCTGTCGCAGTTCGGCTATCCCCTGCTCGACGTCAGCCTGAATTTGCACGCCCGGCAGGACGAGGACAACGTCATGACGGAATATGAGCAGCGCTTTTCAGAGCAGGGGCTGCCCATCTATTTTCTCTGCGCCAAAAAGCCGGAATGATCCCCCCTGCCGCAGGGCCGCCCAATGGGCGGCTTTTTTGCATGAAGGAGCCCCCCGCTGAATAAGATTTACCATCATAAAAACATGGGGGATCTGCTATGAAGATGTTTCGTAATTTCAAGAAAATGGCCGGAAAAAAGCGCGCCGCCCTGCTGATCCTGGCGTTGGCACTGGCTGTCGGGGTGCTGTCGGTGACCCCGGCAGGACAGGCGGTCCGGGCCGCCGCCATCAAGCGCGACCTGCCCATCTACTGCGTTCAGAAGGACAGCAACGTCTGCTCCCTGTCCTTTGACGCCGCCTGGGGCAACGAAGACACCCAGCAGCTCATCGACATTCTGGGCAAATACAACATCCGCGCCACCTTCTTCGTCGTCGGCGACTGGGTGGATAAATACCCCGAATCGGTGCAGGCGCTGCACGAAGCAGGGCACGAAATCATGAATCATTCCAACACCCACGCCCATATGACCGAGCTGAGCGCCGACCAGATTATCGCCGACGTCAATGCCTGCAGCGACAAAATCGAAGGCGTTACTGGGGTACGCCCTGAGCTTTTCCGTCCACCTTACGGCGAATATGACGACAAAGTGGTGTCGACGCTGCGCAGCATGGGAATGTACACCATTCAATGGGACGTCGACAGCCTGGACTGGAAGGATCTTTCAGCCGCCGATATCACCGAACGGGTGACGTCACGTGTCGAACCGGGCTCCATCGTATTGTTCCATAACGCGGCCAAAAATACGCCGGAGGCATTGCCCACCGTCATCGAAACCCTCATCCAAAAGGGCTATTCCTTTGTGCCTATCTCCGAGCTTATTCTGCGCGATGGCTTTGACATCGACCACACCGGCCGTCAAGTTCCCACTGGCACGGCTGCGCAGTAGTCTCCGGCCATTTGAATAAAAAGGCTCCCTGCGCCAAGCGATGGTACGGGGGCCTTTTCCTTTTGCACCTTCGGACCCTGCGCTCAAATTTCAGTCGTAAGCCTTTCGCATCCGCATCTCCCTGTCCACAGGCTCGCTGCGCCCCTAGGGCTGGAATTATGCCAGCGCCCGCTTCAACGCCGCATTTCCCACAGCGCCAATACCGCGTGCCGTTTCCAGAGCTGCAAGGGTCTCCTGGGGCGTCGCGCTTTCCGGGTATTCTGGAAAATACCTCTATAACGCCGGCTGCCGCCCCCTTATCATACCGGAATTATGCGTCCTGCCTCCATCCCAGCGCCCTTATCTGCTCGGTATACGGAAATTCATTGACAGCAAATGCCGCATATGCTACAATATGAACCGATAATTAAATTATCGGTAATTAAATTATCAGTTTGTGAGGAGGGGCGTTTTGTCAACACCGAACCGAACGATTGATAAGCGTCTGTTGGAAAGCGCTAAAAAGCACTTTCTCGCAGGCGGTTTTCTTAGTGCGCAGCTCAAAGAAATTTGTGAAGACGCCGGCATTACCACCGGCGCTTTATACAAGCGCTACAAGGGCAAGGAGGAGCTGTTCACCGCCCTTGTCGCCGACGCCATCCGTGATATTTATAACTGTGTAGAAAGCAAAGGAAGGATCGACCTTTCCAAAATGAGCGACAGGCAGCTTGTGACCTCCTGGACCGCGACCTATGACAGCGTTATTGACTGGATGCGCTTCTGCTTTGAGCGCTACGACGAGTTCGTTCTGCTGATTCGGTGCGCCGAAGGCACGCAGTTCGCCAACTTTAAGCACGATTTCTGTCAGGACATGACAGAAATTGATTATACCTGGCTGCTGGAAATGCAAAAGCGCGGCCTTTGCCGTCCCGATGTGGATAAGCGCGAGCTGCATGTTCTGCTTACCGCTTATTGGGAATCATATTACGAGCCCTTTGTGCACGGCTATTCGTGGGAACAGCTTGAGCATCATGCCAAAATCATGTGCAGATTTTTTGACTGGCAAAAGGCGCTGGACATTCAGGAATAAAAGGCGCACAAAATGCGCCTTTTTATAAGCCGTATAGTTAGTTTATACTAACTATACGAGAGATCAGAGGTTGGGCTGTTTATTATTCGAGGAGGTGTTTTCCCTGTTTCAAAAAGTAATGAAGTATGCAGGAAGGTATAAAAAATACACGCTGAAGGCGATTTTCTTCATGCTGCTGGGGCTGATCGCCAATACCCTGCAGTACATATTCGCATGGCAGCTGCTGACGCGGATGCTTTCGGGCGAGCCGTTGACATGGGGGTTCGTGGGCATACGCATCGGCGCCATCGTCCTGTGCGCCGCCCTGCACGCGCTCCTCTATGTCCAGGGTTTATCCCTTTCTCATAAGGGAGCCTACAATACGCTTAAAAACATCCGTGTCGCATTGCAGGGCAGGCTGGAAAAGCAGCCGTTGGGCAACATTCAGGATATGGGCGTCGGCAGCGTCAAGAAGCTGTTTATTGACGATATCGACAGCCTTGAGCTTTTGCTGGCGCACGCCCTGCCGGAAGGCTTTTCCAACCTGGCTATCCCGGTCGTCGTCTTTATCTTCATGTTCTTCATCGACTGGAAGCTGGCGCTGTTGTCCCTTTGCTCGCTGCCTTTGGGCATCCTGTCCATGGGCGCCATGTACAAGGTGGGCACGAGCCGCATGAACGCCTATTACGCCTCGGCCCAAAAAATGAACAATACCATCGTTGAGTATGTTAACGGCATGGAGGTTGTCAAGGTATTCAACCGCGACAAGGACAGCTACCGCAGCTACGCGCAGGACGTCCGGGATTACCGTGATTTCACCCTGTCCTGGTACAGGGCCTGCTGGCCGTGGATGGCGCTGTACACCAGTATCCTGCCCTGCGTCGCAATGGTCACGCTGCCGCTGGGCGCCTGGTTTGTCATGCAGAGCTGGTCTACGCTGCCGGATTTGCTGCTTGTGCTTATGCTATCGTTCTCCATCGGCGCGCCGCTGATGAAATCCATGTCCTTCTTCGCGCTTATGCCCCAGATCAGCTTTAAA
>CAJMOV010000113.1 GCA_905215125.1 uncultured bacterium
TGAGCGCTACGGACAGGAGGAGGAAAACCTGCTCGAAGGCCGGAATGCCGTTTGGGAAGCGCTGCGCGCCGGTCGACAGATGGACAAGCTGTTTGTCGCGTCGGGCAGCGCGGCCAGCGTCGGGTATATTATTCAAAGCGCGCGCAAGCAGGGGGTGCCGGTGCAGGAATGTGACAGGCGCAAGCTGGATCGCATGAGTGTGACAGGCGCTCATCAGGGCGTCATCGCCGTGGCCGCTGCAGCGCAGTATGCCGGGCTGGACGACATTCTGGCCCTGGCGCGGCAGCGGGGGGAGGATCCCCTCGTCATTTTGTGCGACGGCATTACCGACCCGCACAATTTAGGGGCTATCATCCGCTCGGCAGAGGTTGCCGGTGCGCACGGCGTCGTCATCCCGCGCCGGCGCAGCGCCGGGCTTAACGCCGCCTGTGCCAAGGCGGCCGCCGGCGCGCTGGAGCACATCCCCGTCGCACGGGTCAGCAGCCTTGCCGCCGCCATAACACGGCTGAAGGAGGAAGGGATCTTCCTTTTCGCCGCCGATATGACGGGCGCAAGCCTGTATGAAACCGATATGACGGGGCCGGCCGGCATTGTCATCGGCTCGGAAGGGGAGGGCTTGTCCCGACTGGTCCGGGAGGAGTGTGACGCTGTCGTCAGCATCCCCCAGCGCGGGCGCATCTCTTCGCTCAACGCATCCAACGCCGCCGCCGTGCTGCTGTTTGAAGCGGTGCGTCAGCGCATGAAATAACCGCCACCGGAGGCATTTCCCTTGGACAACGATTATACCCTGGAAGAGATTATTGCAGAAGTCAAAAACGGCAACTTTGTCTCCCCCCCTGAAGCGGCGCCCCCGGCGGGCGGGGCCGCTTCTTCTCCTGTGCCCGACGGCGCGGAGGGGGAGACCTTTTCGTCCCATGTCCGGCAGGAGGAAGGACGGCGCCGCCCATCCGCAGGAGCGCCGACACGGCCGGAAGCGTCGCGTCGCGTCGCGCCGGATCCGATGGATTCCGGCCGGCATGAAGAACATCCGGGACCTGCCGAACCGCCGCAAATAAGCGTGACGCAGGAGGATAAGCCGAGATCGGAACGCACATCGCGCGGAAAAATCATAGAGTTTGAGCGCCCTCAGCCGGCCCCTGTATCCCAGGAGGAAGAAGCGTGGGAGCCCGAGCGCCCGCGCCGACGTCCACGCGCCCCCTGGCGCACCGCGCCGCCCGAGGAGTGGGAGGAAGAGGAACAGTCCGGGCCCGTTTGGGAAGAGGAAGAGGCAGAGCCTGAGCCGCAAAAGCCGTTTGATTTCCTCAGCAAGCCATTTGACGACGCCGAACAGGGCGCAGCGTTCTGCGCGTCCAAAGGGGTATCGATGGCGGCGCGTATTCTGTTCCTTGTCCCTCTTGCGCTGCTGTCGGCTTATATCTCCCTGGCGCCGACGCTGTCTTTACCCATGCCCTTCGGCTTCACCTATGCGTCCCAGCCCTTTTACACCATTCTGGTCCTGTGCGGGATGGAGCTTCTGGCCATGCTTCTGGCCCTTCAGGTTATTGGCTTCGGCCTGTACCGCCTAGTCACGCTTCGCCCCACGCTAGACAGCCTTGTCGCTTTCAGCTGCCTGTGCACCTTGCTCCACGCAGCCATTTTGCTCGTCCAGCCGCAGCAGGGGGGCGGATTGCCGTATTGCTGTATCTCCATCCTGGTGTGTCTGCTGGCTGTTGCCGCCAAACGGCAAAAGGCGGACACGCTCAAGCGCGCCTATAAAATTTGCCAGCTGGCGACGGCGCCCATTGCCGTCAAACGCCTGCGCACAGGCCCAAAGTCCTTTGCCGCCGTCAAGACGCAGCAGGGCGCTTATCCTGATGTCGAGCAAATCCCGGCCATGAGCGACGGGGAACGCATCGGCGGGCTGTACGCCCCCATCGCCATGGTCGCCTGCCTGACGCTGGCGTCCGTTGCGGCCTTCGGCAGGGGCGGCGACTTCTGGTGGTCGCTGGCTGCCCTGGCTTCCGTCAGCGTGCCGCTGCCGCTGCTGTTTGCTTCAGCTTCGCCTGCGCGCCGGGTCGCAAAGAAGCTGTTTACATCAGGCGCCGCCCTGCTGGGCGGCCGGGCGGCCCGCCGGCTGGCGCGTGTCCGCACAGCCATTCTGCGGGACGGGGATCTGTTCCCCGCAGGCAGTGTCGCCATCACCGGCATGAAGGTGGCCCACAGCCAGAAGGCGGAGGAATGTATCGCCATTGCCGCCGCTGTCTTCGCCCATTGCGGCAGCGGCGTCGCCAAGGCTTTTGCAGACTTTGCCCGCCAGCAGTACATCCCTGTCAAAACGGCGCAGGATCTGCGCTTTTTTGAAACGGGCGGCCTGTCTGCGATGGTGGACGGGCACTATGTTCTGGCCGGACGGCCCAGCTTCCTCATGCGCATGGGAGTGCGCATTACGGCAGGAAACCAGTTGGCCGATGGGCTGTTTCTGGCCGTTGATTCCAACTTCGCCGGCGTTTTTACGGTTAAATACGCCGTTCAGCCGCAGGCATTTTCCTCCTTCCGCATCCTGCTGCGCTGCAGGATACGCCCCGTGCTGGCGACGCTGCACTTCGGCCTGACCCAGGCGGTGGTGGAAAAGCGCTTTGAGCTGCGATCCGGCTGGGCGGAATACCCGGATATGGCCCGGCGCATGGAGCTCAACGATCCCGATTGCGGCCGGGGCGAGGCGCCGCTTGCCATTTTATCCCGCGATTCCTCCATGGCCTTTGCCGAAGCTGCAGGCGGCGCGCGACAGCAGTGCCGCGCCGAGCGGGCGGGCGTCCTGATCGGGCTGCTCAGCGGGGCTTTCGGCTTTTTCGTCATGTATTTTCTTACCGCAGCGGCCGAGGTGCCGTCGGCCAGCCCGTACAACGTCATCCTCTTTCTCCTGCTTTGGCAGATCCCCTTTGTTTTGAGCAATATGCTCATTACCAAGTTCTAATTTTCAATCAAAATGCCCTATAAAATCGCTTGAACTGGCGGCTGTCTTGTTATATAATAACTAAGACATGGTTATTTTCCGCAAACCATGGGCTGCGAATAATTTACCTTGAAGGAGAGAGACGTATATGGCATATCCCATTGACAAAATCCGAAATGTCTGCCTGCTGGGGCACGGGGGCGAAGGCAAAACTTCGCTGGCTGAAAGCCTGCTCTTTTTGACTGGCGGCACCGACCGTTTGGGAAAAGTGGCCGACGGCAACACGATCTGCGACTTTGACCCGGAAGAAGTCAAGCGCCAGATTTCCATTTCGACCGCTCTGGCCCCTGTCGAGTTTGAAGGCCATATCGTCAATGTTATCGACACCCCGGGCTATTTTGACTTTGAAGGCGAAGTGGCCCAGGCCTTGCGCGTCGCCGACTGTGGCATTATCGTCGTCTCGGCTAAGAACGGCTGCGCCGTCGGCACCGAAAAGGCGTGGAAAGCGGTGCAGAAAAAGAAACTGCCCTCCTTCTTCTACATTTCAAAGGTCGACGAGGAGCACGCTAATTTTGACAAGGCGTATGAAAGCCTGCGCGAAGCCTTCGGCAACGCCGTCACCCCCTTTGTCGTCCCCCTGTTTGACGACAACGGCAAGGCGCAGGGCGTCATTAACCTGCTGGCGCAGAAGGCGTACAAGGCGGAAGGGAATAAACTGATTGAAATCCCCCTGCCCGAAGGGAAAAAGGAAAAGGTCGAGCGCCTGCGCAATGCCCTGATTGAAAGCGTTGCCGAGAGCTCGGAGGAAATGCTGGACAAGTATTTTGCCGGCGAGGCCTTTACCGACGAGGAGCTGCGCCAGGGCCTGCACCAGGGCGTCATGCGGGGCGACGTCGTCCCCGTTGTCTGCGGTTCGGCGCTGACCGGCTTCGGCACTGTCCAGCTTCTGCGCACCATTGTCGATTTCGCCCCCGCGCCCAACGAGGTGCGCGTCGAGGAAGGGGAGAACGCCGACGGAGAGCCTGTGCAGATCAAATACGATCCGGACGGCAAGCCGATTGTCTTTGTTTTCAAGACCATTGCCGACCAGTATGGCCGCTTCTCCTTCTTCAAGGTCATTTCCGGTAAGGTGACGGCCGATATGTCGCTGCAGAACAGCCGTACCGGATCCAATGAAAAGCTGGGCCATATTTACATCGTCAAGGGTAAAAAGAACATAGAGGTCAAGGAAATCGGCTGCGGAGACATCGGCGCTGTTTCCAAGCTGGCGGATACCAAAACGGGGGATACGCTGTGCGCGTCCGGCCTGGGCATCACCCTTCAGGGCATCGACTTTGCCGAGCCCTGTTACAGCCAGGTCATTTCGCCTAAGGTCAAGGGCGGCGAAGAAAAAATCGCTTCCGGCCTGACCAAGCTGCGCGATGAGGATCCGACCTTTACCGTCACGAACAACACGGAAACCAAGCAGATGATCATTTCCGGCGCCGGCGATATCCATATCGACGTGCTGTGCTCCAAGCTCAAGAGCAAGTTTGGCGTTGAAGTCGAGCTGAGCGATCCCAAGGTTGCTTACCGCGAGAAGATCCGCAAAAAGGTCTCCATGGTCGAGGGCAACCACAAAAAACAGTCGGGCGGTCATGGCCAGTACGGCAACGTCAAGATGGACTTTGAGCCTATTGACGGCGACGGCTTTGTCTTTGAAGAGAAAATCTTCGGCGGCAGCGTGCCGAAAAACTTCCATCCCGCTGTTGAAAAGGGCATCCGCGAAGCGATGGAGCACGGCGTCCTGGCCGGCTACCCTCTCGTCGGGCTCAAGGCCACGCTGATGGACGGCAAGTATCACGACGTTGACTCCAACGAGCTGTCTTTCAAGATGGCTGCCCGCTTGGCATACAAAGCCGGTATCCCGCAGGGAAATCCCGTCATTCTCGAGCCGGTTTGCTCGATGAAAATCACAGTGCCCGACAGCTACATGGGCGACGTCATCGGCGACATGAACAAGCGCCGCGGGCGTATCATGGGTATGAACCCGCAGGGCGACGGCACCCAGGTCGTGGAAGCGGAGGTACCGCAGAGCGAGATCGCCGATTATGCCATTACGCTGCGCTCCATGACGCAGGGCCGCGGATCCTTCACATCCCGCTTTGAGCGGTATGAGGAGGTTCCCCCCAATATTCAGGAAAAGGTCATCGCCGACGCCAAGTTCTCCAGCGACGACGACGAATAAGATTAAATAAAAGAGCGCCGGATCCCGCACAGGGATCCGGCGTTATTTTTATGGGCTGGCTTTCGGCCGTCTTTTAATTGGGCAGCTGGCCGTCAGTGCATAGCGCCTGCGGACAGGGCTTTAGCCGGCAGAGGCAACGCGGCGACGATGCCCGATACCGCCATGGCGGCATAAAAGCTGATCCCGCGGCACAGCAGCATGGCCGGAACGGCCAGAGGACCGAAGAAAAAGCCCTGCACTGCGAGGAACACCCCCTCAGAAGCGCCCGCTGCCCCCGGCAGGGGTAGGGTGTCCACCGCGATGGCCAGCACCGCCTGCGCTGCCGCCAGCTGCCACAACGGATGCCCTGTAAGGCCGAGAGCGGCATAAACGGCGCAGGGGACGGCCAGCCGGCTAATCTGTTCAACCGCCGTCAGGCCCAGCAGGACGATGGATACCCGGCCGTTTTGCCGCAAAAGGGCGGCACAGGCATCAAACTGCGCCATCTGGCGCCGGAAGCTCTCGCAGCGTTCCTGCGTACAGCGCAGAAGTCTGTGCCGCCCGAGAAAGCGCAGAAAGCGAAGCCCGGCCGACTCCAGCTTACGTCCGGAAAACAGGGCGAGAAAAAGCAGGAGAAAGACGGCGGCCGCAGCAGCGAAGCCATAGATTAGCAGGGCCCAAATTCCGCCCTGGGCATCGGCAAAAGCGCCGCCGCACAGCAGGAGACCCAACGCGCCCAACGCGACCATCACGGCCTGGTAGGATATCTGCATCAGTAGCAGCGCGCCGGCAGAAGCTCCGGCCGATACCCCCTGGCGTGACAGCTGCCAGACCTGCGCCGGCTGTCCACCCGAGGCTGACGGAGTGATCCCACTGAAGAAAAAGCCGATAAAAACAGAGCGCAGGCTGGTTCCCAGGCCGACCTTATGTCCGCATCGCCCCAGCAGGAGGGAGAGACTGGCCGCCTGTGAAAGCGCAAAAATCAGCATGAGCCCCAAGCCGCAACCCAGCCAGCCAAGATGCGCGACCCGCAAAGCGCCGCCGATAGAGGGCCAGTCGACACCGCGGAGTAAAAATGCCAGCGATCCGCCTGTCAGAATAAGCAGCAGGGCAGACCATAAAATGGCTTTGCCCGTTTTCATCAGGCCGCCTCCCTTCGTGTCCTCTTATCCTGGTGGGGGAGGACAAAGCGCCAGCCCTGCCGCACGCGGCTTGGGATAAAGGCGCAGAGGGCGGCCGTTGTCTGCGCGGGACAAGCAGAACGGCCGTGATGCCCTGCGTCGTGGAGGCAGACGTCGGCTTTGCCGCCGCACCGTGCGCGCAAACGCTGTTCGATGGAAAAAGCGGTGGCGTCAGTCCGCCAGTCCTCTGCCATGACGTCCCAGAACAGGAGAGGTAGACCCGCCCGGCGGGCGTAATATGCCGTGAAGGGGTTGAGCCGTCCCCAGGCGGGGCGGAAAAAGGCGGGAGCGATCCCCAG
>CAJMOV010000114.1 GCA_905215125.1 uncultured bacterium
TCAGGGGAATGTTCAGGGAAATGGCGGGCTCTTCCTGGCCCTTGCGGAACTTGACTGGACCCCAAACAAATCATTGAAATCCGCGACCTTATCCGCGAGCTTGCAAAGGAGCACACTATAATATTAAGCTCGCACATCCTGTCAGAGGTGCAGGAGGTCTGCGATTATGTGCTCATCATCCATCACGGCAGGCTGCTGGCCGCCGACACGCCGGAAAACCTGGAAAAGCACATGCAGGGCGGCGTTTTGGAGCTGCTTGTCAAAGGCGAACGCGCCGCGGTCGAAAAGGCGATTTCCGCCCTGCCCCATGTCACAGGGCTGGACATCGGCCAGCCCGACGCCGAAGGCGCGCTTCCCCTAACCGTCCGCGCCGAGGAAGGGTGGGATGTGCGCGAGGCGCTGTTCTATGCCTGTGCCGATGCCAAGACCCCTATTTTGATGATGAAGTCGACCGACTTCTCCCTGGAGCGTATTTTCCTTGAACTGACACAGCAGGCCGAGGATACCGAGTCCGCCGGGAATGCGCCTGAAGAAAGCGCCGCTGAAAATACCGGGGATAAGGAGACAGAAAAAACGGAAAGCGAGGGTGACGGGCAATGAAAGCCATTTACAAGCGCGAGCTTCGCTCTTACTTCACTTCAATGATCGGCTATATCTTCATCGCAGTCATCATTGCCTATATGGGCATCTATTACATGGCCGCCAACCTGTACGGCGGATATCCCTATTTTTCCGAAACGCTCAGCCGCATGCTTTCGGTCTTTATGTTTGCCATCCCTGTCCTGACCATGCGCAGCCTGGCCGATGAAAAGCGATCCAAAACCGACCAGCTGCTGCTCACCTCCCCGGTCACTCTGCCCAAAATCGTCCTGGGCAAGTATCTCGCCATGGTGACGGTTTTTGCCGTTCCCGTCGTCATCGCCTGCATATGCCCCATCATTATTATGGCAAACGGCACCGGATACCCCGTCACCGATTACGCCAGCATTTTCGCTTTCTTCCTGCTGGGCTGCTGCTTTATCGCCATCGGGATGTTTATTTCCTCCCTGACGGAAAGTCAGATCATCGCCAGCGTCGGCACCTTCGGCGTATTATTTGCAGTGTATTTGTGGAACGACCTTGTCAGCTATCTGCCCAGTACCGCCTTTGGCTCGCTCGTCGGCTTTCTGGTGCTGCTCGTCATCCTGTGCGCCATTTTATGGAGCGTCAGCAAAAACGCCCTGCTGACAGGGGGTGTTGGCGCCGCAGGGCTGATCGCTTTGTTCGGGCTTTACCTGTTTGATGAAACGGCGCTGGCCGGCACCTTCCCTGCTCTGCTGGGCAGCTTTTCGCTACGCAGCGCCTTTACCAACTTTGCCGTCTACAACGTCTTTGACGTCGCGGGGCTGGTGCTGTACCTGTCCTGCATTTTCCTGTTCGTCTTTTTGACTGTGCAGACGCTGCAGAAGCGCCGCTGGAGCTAAAGGAGGGAAGATGCCATGAACAAGAAAAAACGCACCGCTGCCTCCCGTCAGGGAACCTATACCGTCGGCATCACCGCGCTGGTCATCGCTATTGTGGTAGCCGTCAACCTGGTTGTCGCTCAGCTGCCTTCCTCCATGCTGGAAATCGACATGACCGACAGCCGGCTGTACAGCGTTTCCGACACATCAAAGGAATTTTTGTCCGCGCTGGACAAGGACGTTGAAATCACCGTCCTTGCCGAGGAAGCAGGTGTCGATGAGCGCCTGACCAAGTTTTTAGACAGCTACGCCTCCCTTTCTTCCCACATCAAGCTGCAATACATCGACCCGGTTTTGTATCCCTCCGCGCTTGAAACCTATGGCGCAAGTGAAAACTACGTTGTCATCTCCTGTGAGGAAACGGGAAAAAATACCACGCTGCCGCTGTACGGTATGATCACCATCGACGAAATGGCCTATTATTACTATAACCAGCTTGTCGAGACCTCCTTTGACGCCGAAGGACAGATGACCAGCGCCGTCGACCTTGTCACAAACGAAGCAAAGCACACCCTGTACACCCTGACAGGCCACGGCGAAAGCGAGCTGCCCTCCACTGTTATCGACGCTATCGCCAAGCAGAACCTGACCCTCAGCTCCGTCAGCCTGATGGTGGAAGGGGCTATCCCGGAGGACTGCGATCTCATCATCAGCTACATGCCTACAATGGACTTTTCCGATGATGAGCGCGTCATGCTGGAAGAGTATATCGCCGCAGGTGGCAATGTCATGCTGCTGTGCGATAATACAGAGCTCGCCAATGTCAACGCCCTGATGGCAGGGTACGGACTCAGTTATGTAGACGGCTATATTGCCGACCCGCAGCGCAATTATCAGCAGAGCCTGCTCAACATCTTCCCCATGCTGGCGACCGGGCACAATATCATCGCTTCCTTGCCGACGGATTCCATCGTACTCGTCGCCAATTCGCGCGGACTGGAAAGCCTGGAGGATCGCCGCGAGGATTTGACGGTGCAGTATTTCATGTACACATCTGACAGCGCCATCGCAGTACAGGACGACCAGAGTATGGCGGAGGGCCGCTATCTGCTGGCCGCGACGTCGACCGAGTCAGAGGAAAATGGCGGCGGCCGCCTGACCGTCATCGCCTGCCCCACTATGATTGACGAATATTTCCTGACTAATTTTACCAATCTTGTCAATCTCGATGTCTTTATGAACGCCGTCACCGACAATTTTGAAGATGTTTCCAACATCACCATCCCGGCAAAAAGCCTGGAAATCACCTATAACACCATTCCCTCGGCAGCGAGGTGGAGCCTGCTTTTCATCGCCGTTATCCCCGTGGCCTGTCTGGTGGGCGGCCTTCTCTACTGGTTGAAGCGGAGGAAGCTGTGATGAAAAACAAACGCCTTCCCCTTATTCTGCTCGGCGTCCTGCTGGCTTTGGTTGCCCTGTATTTCGCGTTGGTTACCATGAACAACCGCCGCAGTGAGCAGGAAGAGCTTGACGCGCAAAACGCTTCCATTGTCATATGCGAGTTTGAGGAGCCCGAGCTTGTCTCCTATACCGGCCCCAACGGCAGCCTGTCCTTCACTAAAACCGACGGCGTATGGAAAGTCGACGGCGATCCCGACTTCCCCCTGCAAAGCAGCGCCATCGAGCTGCTTTGCACCACCGTCGACGGCCTGACCGCCGTCCGCCAGCTGGAAGGCGGAGAAGATATCTCCTCCTACGGGTTTGACGAGCCGGTCTATACCGTCACCCTGACCGATGCGGCAGGCGATGAACTGACCCTGCTCATCGGCAACGCTGCAAGCAACGGCGACTACTATGCCATGCGGGACGACGGCGAAGCTGTCTACACCATTTCTTCCTCCCTGCCGCAGCTGCTTTATAAAGGATTGCTTGACCTGTATGAGCTGCCTGCCATCCCGCTGTCGGGCGGAACGGTTGACACGCTTTCCTATACCTCGACTCTGGAAGAGCTTCAGCCGTCCTACAGCGTTGAAGGCCTTGCGGACGATGATACGGCGGACAGCGATGCTATCATCAGCCTGCGCAGCGCATGGAGCGCCATGGCCTTTTCCAGCTGTTATGCCTATCAGCCCGATGCTGACACCGTCAGCCAATGCGGGCTGGACGCCCCATCCCTCTCCTTGTCTATCCGGTATGCCGAAGGCAGCGGTACAGAAATCGAGCTGGGCGCGCAGACCGATACCGGCGGCTACTACGCCCGTCTGAGCGGAAACAACGATATTTTTATCCTCAGCGCGCAAACGGCCGACGACCTCATTTCCGCCCTTGCCGACATCGGCGGCGACGGTGAATAATCCCCCTGAAGCGCAAATAAAAGCCCCCGGCCGTTTCTCAGGCCGGGGGCTTTATTATACGATCCCGCTTTGCTTCAGGCTGCCGTCTATGCGCTTTTTCCACACGCCCTTTTTATACAGAGCATAGTTGAGTATTGCGCCCAGCACCCAGGCTAGCAGCTGTGAATAGTAAATGCTGTCGCCCGAGCCCGTAGGCAGCTCAGGCGTGCGTGTCAGGTAGGCGATGCCATAGGCTAGCGGCATACGGATGATAACGGTGACGACAATGGAAATCCACATCGGCGTCATGGTATCCCCCGCGCCGCGCATGACGCCCGACAGCGTCTGCGTGATATACAGGGCGACATAGCCGATGGACATGATCCACAGTACCCGCGCGCCGGCGTCGACAAGACTTGTTGTGTCAGTGAACATGTGCATGACGTTTTTTCCGAAAAACAACAGGATGGCAACCAGCGTAATAGATACCCCCAGCGCCAGGCGCATGCCGGCCCGAGCCCCTTCATTGACCCTGTCCATCCTGCCGGCGCCGATGTTTTGGCCGGTGTAGGACGTCATGGCGTTGCCGAAGGTGAAGCAGGGCATGGCGGCAAACCCGTCGACGCGCATAACCACCGTGTTGCAGGCAATGAACATCGTGCCGAAGCTGTTGGTCAGGTTCTGCACCAAAATAGAGGCCATGGAAAAAATGGCCTGCGACGCGCCGGACGGCAGGCCCAGGCGCACCAGCCGTGAAACATGCCGCTTTTCCGGCCGTAAGGTCTGCAAATTGAGATCCAGAGTATCCCGCATCAGGGCGATGCGCAGCAGGCACAGCGCAGAAGACGTCAGCTGGGCGATGACTGTGGCCCACGCCACGCCCGGCACACCCCAGTTGAATACCGCGACAAAAAGCAGGTCGAGTACGATGTTGATGCCGCAGGCAATCACGAGAAAAATGAAGGGCATGACGGAATCCCCCATCCCCCGCAACACACCGGCCAGAATATTATAATAAGCCATGCCTGCGATGCCCAGGAAAATGATGATAAGATAAGATGCCGTCATATCAAAAATATCGGCCGGGGTATCGACCATGCGCAGGAAGGGCCGGACGATAAGAGGACCCACCGCCATGATGACACGGGAGCATAAAAGAGTCAGGGTAATGGTCGTCCCTATGGTACCCGACAGCTCGCGGCGCTCCTTTGCGCCGAAGTGCTGGGCCGTCATGATGTTGGCCCCTGTTGAAATGCCGACAAACAGCACCAGCAGCAGGTTGAGCAGCGGCCCGCTGGCGCCTACGGCAGCCAGTGCGTAATCGCCGACATATTTACCGACGATGATGGAGTCAACGGTATTGTACATCTGCTGGGCAAAGTTGCCGATAAGCAGCGGCACGGCAAAACGCATCAGCCTGGAATAGGGGTTGCCCTCCGTCATGTCAAGGGGGCCGAACAAGCCTGCAAGTCTTCCCGCCATACACTCTCCTTTCCCATCCCCCGCGCGGCGGCAGGCCGGCGGGCTCTTTCCTTCTCCATTGCGATCAAAAAAGCGGCCTGCGCCGCGATAAAAAGAAAGCGTGGAGACACACTCCACATGTTTATAATAGCATACTTTTCCCTGGAATGACAGCGCCCGCGGTCGGCTTATGGCGGAATCGCTCCTGTGTCCGCCTGACGGATGATTGCGCTTACAGCGTCCAGCTGGTATACTGGAAAAAACAATATGTCTTATGGAGGGCTGAACATGCAGCTGCTTCAATATCCCCAGCAGGGCGGCAGCGCGCTGGTGCAAAGCATCATCGAACTGGAGGCCACTGCCTGGCCCACAGAGGGGGAAAGCGAGTCCTTTCCGTCCGCCCCGCAAACCTATGTGACCTCCTTTGTCATGCTGGAGGGAAGCAAGGCCGTCTGTCACGCGGCAGTGCGCCGCGCTCCACTGATCCACAAAGGAGTGGAATATACTGCCTGCGGGCTAAGCGAGGTAGTCACGCGCCCTGGGTACCAGGGACGGGGCATCGCCAGTCAGGTGATTGCCCGGGCGCGGGATTTTATCTTAAACCAGGGGACGGATATCGGCATCTTCACCTGCCGGCCCGAGCTTGTCAGCTTTTATGCGCGTTCAGGCTGGACGCCGGCGGAAGGCTCCTGTCTGATCGGCGGCACGCCGGCGGATCCCTTCCGCAGCGACAGCCTGGGTCTGGTGACGATGTTGTCTCTTCTGTCAGACAAGGCCCGGCTTCATTGGCGCGACTTTGAAAGCGCCGACATTTTCTGTGAGCTGGGCAAGGGTCAGCTTTGGTGAACCGACGGCGCTCCCTAGATGTACAGCAGGGCTATGCACCGCCGATTTCCGACTGTACGGCGGACTTCTTCTGTTCGGCGTTCCGCTGCTTTCCCTGATGTGCAGCCGGCTTGCCTGACGGGGCCGCCTGTGAGAAAACGACCGCATCCTGACGACTCGGGCGCTTTTGAACGCTCCAGCGTTCTTTTCGGTCGGTAGCCTCACCATTTTCTTTGCATTTTCATTCTGTATGGGGTAAAATAAGGGGGCCGCAACCAGTGGTTGACAAAATACAACCCGCGGTTGGTGGTCTCCCCGCCTGCCTTTGGTTAGCATGGGGATAAAGGAGTGAACCTCATGAACCTGTCAGAAACCATACAGCGCCTGCGTAAGCAGGCGGGCATGAGCCAGGAAGCGCTTGCCGAGACCCTTGGCGTTTCCCGCCAGGCTGTCAGCAAATGGGAATCGGGCACTGCCATGCCGGAAATAGAAAAGCTGGTTGAACTGGCCCGTATCTTTTCCGTCAGCCTGGACGAGCTGTTC
>CAJMOV010000115.1 GCA_905215125.1 uncultured bacterium
AGCGCCACCTTGCCAAGGTGGAGGTAGCGAGTTCGAGCCTCGTCATCCGCTCCAGATAAAAGGGCAGCTGTTTTATACAGCTGCCCTTTTATTTTGCCTTCTGCTTTGCCGGGGAGGGGCAAGCGGGTGGCACGGCGCCAAGCCAGTGAAAAGCAGATGGGGAATGGATGATGCTTGGACGGCCAACGAGCACAGAACCATCAGGCGGCGCAGCAGCCCTGGTCGGCAGGCTTAGCGACAGCAAGGGATCAAAGAGTCCCGCAGACGGGAAGAAACGGCGGCCCTACGGCCGATGTGGAAAGCCGCGCGTCCGGTATGGGGAAAAGAAGCGTCGTTTGCCATAAAAAGAGAAAAAGCAGCGGAAAACCAAAAATAAATTTGGGCAAATTGTCCGTTGCTTTGAGCCGGATGTTTTGGTATCCTGAAGAAGCAACGCGCGGTGTGTTGAGCATGTAAGCCCAGTTTGCTCAGGCCGCACGCTTTTTTTGAGCTTTAGTTAGTTATAACTAACTAAAGTGAAAGGAGGATCATACAATCAGACGTTATTTGTCCACCATCCTTTTAGGGGGATTGCTGCTGGTGCTGGCGGTGTTTTCCCTGTTTGTAGGGGTGATTGATATCACCCCGTCCGCCCTGCTGTCCGGCGACCTGGAGCAGCTGGAAATTTTTCTGATTTCCCGGCTGCCGCGCCTGCTGGCCATCCTTTGCACCGGCGTGGGGATGAGTGTGGCGGGGCTTATCATGCAGCAGCTGTGCATGAATAAGTTTGTCTCCCCGACGACGGGGGCTACCATCTCCTCGGCCCAATTCGGCGTTCTGCTGGCGCTGCTGTTTATGCCGGCATCCACCCTCTGGGGCAGGGCGATCTTTGCTTTTGTAGCGGCGACGCTGGGAACCTGGGTGTTTGTCTGGTTTATCCAGCGTATTCAATTCAAGGATGTGGTGATGGTTCCGCTGGTCGGTATTATGTTCGGCAATGTCATTGGCGGTATCACCAATTACCTGTCATACAAGTACGAGATGACGCAGGCCCTGTCCTCCTGGCTGGTAGGGCACTTTTCACTGGTCATCCGAGGCCGGTACGAGATTGTGTATCTGGTTGTGCCGCTGGTCATTCTGGCTTTTGTCTTTGCCAATCACTTCAACATCGTTGGCATGGGCAAGGATTTTTCCAAAAACCTGGGCGTTCATTATAACCTGGTGCTCTTTCTCGGGCTGACCATCGCGGCTATGATAACGGCCAGCGTAGTGGTTGTTGTGGGCTCCATTTCCTATATCGGGCTGATTGTTCCCAACGTGGTGGCTATGTTCAAGGGGGATAAAATCCGAGGAACACTGGTGGATACGGCGTTGTTCGGCGCCATCTTCGTGCTGGTGTGCGATATGATCGGGCGAATGGTTATCTTCCCATACGAGCTGCCCATTGAGCTGATTGTGGGAATTCTGGGCAGCATTATATTCATTGGAATGTTGCTCTACCGTCTTAATCACGGCCGCAAGGCCATTCGGCTGGGGCCGGCGGGAAGCACTGGGTGCAGCGCGGCGGCCGGCAGCGCTGCGGCAGGAGGGAACGAAGGATGAAAACAGCCGCCTACACCGCCAACATGCGCAAACTGGCCGTTTTGGTCGTTCTGATGCTGGCCGCCGCGGCGGCATATATGCTGGTTGACGTCAACTTCGCAAATGAAAAGCTCTTTCTGTATGCGCTCAGAATCCGGGCGCCAAAGCTCATTGCCATGGTGATCACCGCGTTCGCCATCGGCGGGGCGTCGCTGGTGTTTCAGTCGGTCATCAACAACACCATCGTGACCCCCTGTCTGCTGGGAATGAACTCGCTGTACACCCTTATCCATACGGCGGTTGTCTTTGTGGCAGGGTCCGGCAGCATTTTGGCGACCAACGCCAACCTTTCCTTTGCGGCCGATCTCGTCATTATGGGGGTGATGGCCACTGTCATTTACAGCTATCTGTTTAAAAAAACCAGGTATAACGTCCTTTACGTTTTGCTGGTGGGAACGGTGCTGACGTCTTTCTTCGGAAGTATACAGACAACCCTGACCCGCGTAATGGATCCCAATGAGTACGATTCGTTGCTGGCAACGCTGGTGGCCAGCTTCAGCAACATAAACTCGGAGATCATTGTGTTTTCCATTGTTGTCCTGGCACTTATTGTGCTGGCGCTGCGCAAGGAGCTGGCCCTGCTGGATGTGCTGACCCTGGGCAAGGATCAGGCCATCAATCTGGGCGTTGACTACGACCGCTGTATCCGTAAGCTGCTGCTGGGCGTGACGCTGTGCATCGCCGTGGCGACGGCCATGGTGGGGCCCATATCCTTTATGGGGCTGATCATTGCCAACCTGTCGCGCCAGCTTTTGCGGACCTACCGCCACAGCCAGCTGGTGCTGGGATCGGCGTTGTTTGGGGTGGTTATCCTGGTAGGCGGGCAGCTTATTGTAGAGCATGTGTACAGCTACGCCATTCCGGTCAGCGTTTTTATCACCGTAGGCGGCGGCATTTATTTCCTCTATTTGCTGCTGACTAGGAGGAGGGTTTGAGTGATGCAAGTCAAGGAACTGACAAAAAAATATGACGGCAAGACAGTGGTTGACGGCGTCAGCTTCGAAATCCCAAAAGGGAAGGTGACGTCGCTGATCGGGCCCAACGGGGCGGGAAAGTCAACCGTTATGGGCATCCTGTCCCGGCTTATTGCGAGGGACAGCGGTCTTGTCGATTTCCATGGCGCCGATATTGCAAGCTGGAAGAGCAAAGAGCTGTCCAAGCGGCTGGCCATACTTACCCAAAGCAATAACATTCAGATGAAGCTGACCGTCCGGGAGCTGATTTCGTTTGGCCGTTTCCCTTATTCCGGCGGACGCATCACGGCGGAGGATACGGCTGTCATCGACAAAGCTGTGCAATACATGCAGCTGCAGGATTATCAGGATCGGTTCATTGACGAGCTGTCCGGCGGGCAGCGGCAGCGCGCCCTGATCGCTATGGTTATTGCCCAGGACACAGAATATGTCCTGCTTGACGAGCCAACCAATAACCTGGACATCTACCATGCCACCAACATGATGAAAATTGTCCGACGCCTGTGCGATGAGCTGGGGAAAACCGTCATATTGGTGCTGCATGAAATCAATTATGCCGCCTTTTATTCCGATTACATCTGCGCTTTTGTAGATGGGAAAATAGCGAGCTTCGGTACGGTGAAGGAGGTGATGACCAAGGAGACGCTGTCTGAAATCTACAAGGTTGACTTTGAAATTATGGAGATTGAAGGCAAGCCGTTGTCCATTTACTATTAGGCCATATGTTCCACATATAGAAAACCATAAAAAAGGAGTTAAGCAGTACATGAAAAAAATTCTTACCCTTGTTCTCGCAGCGGTTATGGCTTTGGGCATGGCCGCCTGCAGCAATGACGCCACGACCAACGACAACTCCACAGGGGGAGGCGTACAGGACAATACGACAGCGCAGGACAACAATGCGGGCCAGGACAGCAACACTGAGCAGAGCGGCACGCCGGAATCGGTCACCATTTCCGCGCTGAACGGCAACCGGGAGACGGCGGAGATTGAGGTGCCCTACGACCCGCAGCGTATCGCCATCCTGGATATGGCTTCCATGGACATTCTGGACGCCCTGGGGGTTGGGAACCGTATAGTCGGTTCGGCTTCGACATCCCTGGACTATCTGCAAAAGTATGTGACGGATGAAAACGTGGCCAACCTGGGCACCATCAAGGAAGCCGATCTGGAAGCCGTTATGGCCTGCGAGCCCGACGTCATCTTTATCGGCGGCCGCCTGAGCAGCTCCTATGACGCTCTGAGCGAAATCGCGCCGGTGGTTTACCTGTCCACTGACACCGAGGTCGGCGTGGTGGAAAGCGTGCGTAAAAATGCCGAGACGGTTGCGTCCATGTTTGGCCTGGAGGATCAGGTCGACGCCTTGATGGCCGACTTTGACGACCGTATCCAGACGCTTAAAGAATTTGCAGAGGGCAAGACGGCCATCGTCGGCATGTGCACCAGCGGCAGCTTCAACGTGCTGGGCAACGACGGCCGCTGCTCCATCATCGGCAGGGAGATCGGCTTTGAAAACATCGGCGTCGATTCCAATATCGACACTTCCACGCATGGCAATGAAGCCTCCTTTGAATTCGTTGTCGACAAGGCGCCTGATTATATCTTTGTCATGGATCGTGACGCCGCTATCCAGACGGAAGGCGCCAAGCTGGCGCAGGAAATCATGGAAAACGAGCTGATCATGAGCACTGCCGCCTATCAGAATGGCAATGTCATCTACCTGGAGCACCCCGCTGTGTGGTACACTGCTGAAGGCGGCATCACCGCCCTGGATCTCATGCTGCAGGATCTGGAAAACGAATTGCTGGCTGCGGAATAAAATCGCGCGGCGCAGCAATGTATCTCCGCCAGAGCATTGCCGGAGATACTGAATTGAGTCTCATCCGGGTCAGGCCCGAATGATATTTGAATGAAGTGCAGAAGCATGACGCCTTGGCGTCATGCTTCTGCTTTTGGGACAGAATAGAAGGGGGAGCGGCGCTTTTACAGCGCGGATCCCCCTTTTTGGTATATGGATTTTGGCGGGCTGGCAGTAAAATGCCTTTACAGATTACCGCTGTCGACAGCCTCTAAAATGCCGCACAGCTCGTCCAGCTGCTCGGGAATAGGCAGGCGCAGTCGGACACTGTTGCGGGAAAGGCCCATAAAGTCGCTGCCGGATACGGTGCTAACGCCTTGCCCGGCCAGCAGGGCGGCCAAATCACATGCGGGATCCTGGTGGACAAGCAGGCAGATGGGCACGGAGTCGTCTGTATAGGCAGGGCGCAGGCTTTGGCCCAGGCCACTCAGCAGCCGGCGTTTACAGGCGGCGATTTTGTCGCGGCAGGAAGGGAGAAATTGGGCGTCGCCCAGCGCAGCTTCGGCGATCAGGCGGGCCGGCTCTGATATGACGTAGGGGTTACTTAGCTTGCCGATGGCGGCGACGAGTTCGTCTGATGCGAGCAGATACCCTGCGCGCAGGCCGGCGAGACCCCAGCCCTTGGAGAAGGTGCGCAGCACGATGACGTTATCCTGCTCGCGCAGCAGCGCGGCGGCTGAGTTTTCAGCCGGCATGAAGTCGCCATACGCTTCATCAATAATGACGCATGCGCCGTATTCTTGCGCCCGCAGGGCCACTTCGCGCAGATCCTCGAGAGAAATAATCTGCCCGGTTGGGTTGTTGGGGTTGTCGATGTAAACCAGGCTGAGCCCCGGATGAACGGCGCGCAGCACGGCGTCCCGGTCAAAGCGCAAATTCTCCCGCACATCAAGGGGAACCGCCTGGTAATCATAACCCAGCAGACGGGCATTTGACACATAATCAGAAAATTGCGGACAGACCCCGGCAACCTGTGCGCCGTCGCGCAGGAAAGAGGTGTTGACCAGGGAAATACCGTCAATGGACCCGGCCGTCAGCAGGACGTTGCGGGGAGAGAGGCCGGCGCCGGGCAGCGAACGGCAGATGGCGTCCCGCAGTCCACCGTGGTGAGGATAAAGGTTGACCTGCGACGCCGTTGTGCGGGAAATGGCGTCCTGTGCGGCAGGCGGCATCCCAAAGGGATTGGAGCCGGCGCTACAATCAATGACGGGGATAAAGGGATGACTGCCGTCCTTGGCATAACTGATTTTTTCCTGCCCCAGCAGGCTGCTGCGCAGTTTATATGGCATATGCGTCCCTTCCTTACTCAGTATGATGGTATCTTACCAGAAAAAAAGCCGTTTGACAACGGGAAGGCGGGCGAGTACAATGGCAACGGGTGATTTTATGGATATAAAAATCTTGCAGCTGCTGTCCGGGGCCAGACGTGCAGAAGGCACGGTGGTCGTTATTGATGTTTTCCGCGCTTTCACCATGGAAAGCTATGCTTTTGGCAGCGGGGCGCGCCGCATTTACCCAGTAGGCGATATAGAGGAAGCGCGCCGGCGCAAAGCTGAAGCACCTGAAATCCTGCTGGCCGGTGAGCGCGGGGGCGTCAAACAGCCGGGGTTTGATTTTGGAAATTCTCCCTTTGAGGTGCAGCAGGCCGACCTGCGGGGCCGGACGCTGGTGCATACGACAAGCGCCGGGACGCAGGGGGTTGCGGCCGCCATCGATCGCGCCGACGAAATGCTGCTGGGCGCGCTGGTCAACGCCAAGGCAACGGCGGAATATATCCGCCTGCTCGCGCCGCAGAAGGTCAGCCTGGTGGCAATGGGCCTTGCAGGGGAGACGCCGACAACTGAGGACACTCTGTGCGCCGAATATCTCAAAGCCCTGCTGGAAGGCCGGCCCTTTGACACGAAGGGGGCCGCCGAATACCTGCGCGAGACCGACGGCGCACGGTTTTTCCGGGCTGAAAACCAGGGCCAGGCGCCAGAGGAGGATTTTTGGCTGTCCGTCGATTTTGACTGCTTTGATTTCGCGCTGCCCGTTCGGCGCGATGGAAACGGGCAAATTTATGTGGAGC
>CAJMOV010000116.1 GCA_905215125.1 uncultured bacterium
GTGATGATTTTGACAGTTTCCGTTTCGGTGTTGTTGGGGTTGAGACCGCCGACGTTGGTCAGCGCCAGCCGGCCGTTCGGCTTGATGTAGTTGATGACGGCGCCCAGCGTGTCCACATGGGCAAGCAGCATGATGGGATTGCCGCTTCCGCCCAGATGGACGGTGACGCCCCCTTTATTGAGCTTTTTGGGCTGATAGCCCAGGGCGGTCAGCTCTTTGAGCAGATAATCCTGGGCCTGCTCGGTATAACCGGAGGGGCTGTCGATACGGATGATGTTTTCCAGCTGCTGAAGCATATAATCCTGAATCTTCTGCATGGTGGGAGTGCCTCCTTATTTGTCTTTATGCGTCCAGTATAGCAAAACAGGGGGCAAAAGACAAGAAAAAAGCGCCGTATGCGGGCGCTTTTTCAGGGGATATTGACATCAGCGGCCAAGCTGCGCGATGATCTCCTCGGCACGGCGGTCAAGAGAGTCGACGTCGATGTGCGGGCGGTAGATTTCCTCAATGCGGTCGTGCAGGGCGTGTGCAGCGGCGATTTCGCGCACGGCGTCGTCCACAAGGGCTTCCGACAGCCGCATCAACAGCTTGGCGTGGCCGCGCAGCTGCTTTTTGGGGCCGTAGTCGATGTAGGCGTCGACGCGGATGCGGCGGTAGGGCGCGCCGGCGTAAAAGCAGGACGGGCCGGACGTCGTAAAGCCAAGAGACAGCTCGGGGATGAGCAGATGCCTGAGCTTCTCCGGCTCTTTGGCGCAGTAGCAGGCGTAGACGTCATAGCCGCGGGCAAGGGCCCCCTCCAGCAGGGGCTCGAGCAGGCACGGGGCGAAGCCGAAGCTGTCGCATAAATCGTAAACGCGGCTGCACAGCGCGTCGATGGTACCGGAAAGACGCAGCACGCCGTCGGGCGTGATGCCGTCGAGAAAGCGTTTTTTCAGCTTGCCGCGCCCCCCTTTTTTGTCGGGCATCTCGCGGGCGATGATGCCCTTGGCGCGCCGGCGGAGCCGGTCGGCGGCAAAGTAGGGGCGGATGGACTGGGTGATGTGCTCGTCAACCTGGGCCGCTGCCGAGATAAGCCGGTACGCCTGGGCGTAATGCTCCCTGCTTGCAGCCTGCAGCGTCAGCAGCGCAGGGTATTTGCCGCGCAGGGCTTGGCGGTCAGTATAGCCGGGCAGGGCGAGGTAGCCGCCCCTCGCGCCGGGAAAGCCGGGTTCCATAGCGTGGGGCGCCGTGGCGTCCACAACAGCTATGCGGCGTCCGGTGAGCACCATGCCGTCCAGGGAAGATGGGTCGCTCGAACAATAGATGATTTCGACAAGCTCGCCGGGTGCGGCCAGGGCCGCCGCTATTTTGCGGATCATGGTCGATTTGCCGCTGCCGGGGCCGCTTTTCAGCATATAAACGTCCCGATCAAAATCCTCGGCGGCCAGGTTTTCAAAAAAAGATACAAACCCGCGCCGGGAATTGGCGCCAAGGAAAAAAGCGCATTCTTTCTTGGGCATATGGGTTACCTCCGAAAAATAATCTCACGCCAGTATATGTAATTTCCTGCCGGAGGGGAACCGGTAAAAGCGCATTTCGGCGCCGCGAACGGTATAAAAACGGGGAAGCCCAGGCTTGAAGTCCGATCCACGCCGCGCTATAATGGAGCGGAGGAGGAAAGCGACGTTTATTTTTCTTTTTCGCGCTTTTTAGTGAAACAAAGAGGGGAAAATTTTCGTCTAAATAGGGAAAACTGAAACGGGGGATAACAGAAATGAGGGAAAGCTATGAGTAAGCATGTTATGCCGCCCAGCAAGAAGAGGGGAAAGCCCATGTGGCTGCTTCTGCTCGTCGCTGCGCTGGCGGCCGGCATGGCCATCTGGGCGCTGGCAGCGGCAATGGGCGGCAGCCGGGACGCCGCGCCGGACAGCTCGCAGGCAGACGGGCAGGGCGCTGGCAACGACGGACAGGCAGAGCCGGACGGCGGTCTGACGCCCGACGAGCTGGACGCCGAACGCGCAAAGCTGCTGGAGGAAGCGGAGCTTCTGACCCGCGGCTATTATTATGACGAAGCCATCGCCGCGCTGGAAAACGCCGGAGCCTTGGCAAACGAAGAGGTGGCGGCCGCTATCGCCGACATCACGGTGCAGAAGAACGCCCTGGTCAAATACGAGGGGCAGCCCTATCACGTCTTTTTCCACAGCCTGATCATCTACCCCGAGCTGGCCTTTGACGACAAGGGCCACCCGGCTGAGGGCTACAACATGTGGATGACGACGGTGGACGAGTTCAAGGCCATGCTGCCCCTGTTCCTGGAAAACAACTTTGTTTTATACGATATCACCGAGCTGACCGAGGTGGTCGACGGCGTGGCCAGGCCCAAGGACATCTATCTTCCGCAGGGCAAAAAGCCCCTGATCATTTCCATTGACGACGTCAGCTATTATGATTATATGGAGCCCGACGGCTTTGCCACCCGTCTTGTCATCAACGACAAGGGGGATGTTGTCACCGAGGTCAAGAACCTCGACGGCACGGTGACAGAGACCTATGACGGCGACGTCATGCCCATTGTCGATCAGTTTGTCAAAGAGCATCCGGAATTTTCCTTCCGCGGGGCTAAGGGGATCGTCGCCCCAACGGGATACCAGGGGGCCTTCGGTTACCGCATCACCGACCCCGACTGGTTTACCGAGGAGGAGTTCAAGCAGCTGTGCGACGATGTCAAGGCCATCGCCCAGCGCCTGCGGGAGACAGGCTGGCAGATCGCCAGCCACAGCTATACCCACAACTCCTTCTGGCGGGGCGACATGACACTCAGCCAGGTGCAGGATGACCTGGGGCGCTGGAAGACGCTGATGGAGCCCTATGTCGGCGAGACCAATATTCTCATTACCCCCTTTGGCGGGCGGTTTGAGGATGATCCCGCCATCTTCGACTATGTGGTGAATGAGATGGGCTATACCATTATCTGCCCCGTCGGGGCGGGGATGGCGACCTCTTACCAGGGCGCCGCCATGCTTCAGGATCGCCTGAACCTGGACGGCTATACCATGATCAAGCACCCCGAGCGCGTCAGCAAGCATTTCTTTGACCCGACGCCCATTGTCGATCCGGCCCGCCCCCCGCTTGACTGACAGAAAAACCAAAGCCGCCGCGGTTTGTTTAACCGCGGCGGCTTTTTTACATCCCGCAGGGAGGGGCAGCGCGTTCATGCAAATATGATCCGGCAATGAAGCGCGAAGCCAAACAACGCCATGACCATAAAGACCAGCACCAGCAGCGCCATTTTGGTCCGCCCTGCCTTCCATTCCCCAAGGCCGAAAAACAGGACGAACAGCAGCAGCCCCACGTCGGCCAGCACAGAAGAAATGCGCGCCGTCGTTTCCGCCGGCATAAAGCTGGACAAAAAGGGAATGGGCAGCGCGCACAGGATGAGCAGGAGAAAGCCTGTCCGCCGGTAAGGGGCGTGGGGCTTGGGATCCGCGGCCGCGCCGGCTGTGTTTTCCGGCTGAGCCGGGTCGGCCTGGGTCTGGTGATTTGTGTCCTGCGCCATAGGTTCATCCTCCCGATGTCGTTTGTCTTCAGTATAGCACAATTTACCGAAAAAGGAAGGGGAAAAAACAAAGCGGCGGGAAAACCCGCCGCCCGCTTGCTGTCAGAAGGCCGAGAACCACCGGACGAGAAAGGAAAGGACGGTCAGCGTCACCACCGCCAGAATGATGCCGGCCTTCCGCGCGCGGCCCAGCTTCCACTCGCCGTAGGAGAAGAAAAGGCCGAAGAGAAAGATGCCGGCCCCGACGGTGTACGGGGCGTAAAGGTAAATAACGTCCGAGCTGGTCGCGGCGGCAACGACAAAAAGGGGAAGGAAGCCCAATACTAGACAGAGGAAGGCTAGCCGCCGCAGCGGGGGCCTGAGCTGCCCGTCGGGCGTCTGTGGGGAAGGGGAAGCCTGCGCTTCATCGCGGACGGGGTCACGGTTTTCCTGCGCCATAAGAGTGCCTCCTTTTCCTGTTTGCAACATCGTACCACAAAGACAGCCAAAAGGAAAGAAAAAGCCCCCTTGCGGGGAGGCTTTTGTCAGCTTTCCAGATGAATGATATTGAGATCCTCTTCTTCGATATCCAGGTTATAGGGATTGACCGTCTCGTTGAGCAGCTCGCAGACGGCTGTCTTGTCCAGATAAACGTAGGACAGGCCCTTGTAATTGCCCGTCGACGCCACCGGCATCTGGTAGAAATGGACATTCTGGTCGAAGTCGATCTCATCGACGACGTTGGTGTAAAACCACACCATATCCTTAACCGGCATGTTGGTTTCAACGCTTTCATTGACGATGGGGATGATTTCCGTCACCTGCGACAGGCTGAAATTGCTCAACACCTTTTTGGCGACGGCAATGAGAAAATTGCGCTGCAGCTCCATACGGCCGAAGTCCGACTGGGCGGTGCCGCGGTAGCGCACAAGCTGGATGGCCTTTTTGCCGTCCAAGGTCTGGAGACCTTTTTTCAGGTTGATGGTGTATTTGGAATCGGCGTCGGGATGGTACATGTTATAGGGGACGTCAAATTCAACCCCGTCGATCAGGTCGACAATCTTAACAAAGGATTCCACGTTGACGACGCAGTAAAAATCAGGGTAGATGGTGGTGATGTCCTGCACCTCGCGGCACAGCTCTTCAATGCCGTCGCGCCCGTAAGCGCCGTTGATTTTCTTGTTGCGCTCGTCAATGTCCACCATGGTGTCGCGCGGGATGGAGATGACGTTGACGATGTCCTTTTCCGAGTCGATGGAGGCCAGCATGATGGTGTCGGTGTTGTAATTGTCCAGCGTGCCGACCAGCAGCATGGTATAAAAGCCGCTCTTGCGCACGCGCTCGGGCGTGTCGTCGCTGGTTTCGGGCGGCGTCGTTTCCGTAATTGTGGTGTCGTCCGGCTCGGGGTCGGGCTGCGGCGGCTCAACCTGCGCCGGCGGGGTGAGAAAATAGACGACCAGCCAGATGACAGGGGAGACGGTCAGTATTCCAGCAACGGACAGGATGCGCCGCCTGCGCCTGCGCTTTGCGTTGGACAGCTTGGGTTTCCTGTTCGGCTTGGCGTATTGTTCGTGTCGGCCCATGATCAAAACTCCCGTACCTTTTGATGGTGGCATGCGACGGCAAAAAATAGACGTTCTTCGATAGTATAGCACAATGCGTCGCCGCTTTCTACCCATTAAAAAAACTTTAACAAAATTTTTCGTTCCTCTCCGCCGGCGGCTTCCGGGTGCAAAGGGCTTGTTTTTCTTGCGGATGGTGGAAAAATGATCTATAATTACTTTAACTGTCAATATGCCCATGGAAAAATGGGTCAAGCCCGCGTCGCGCGGGAACAAACTTGTATGGAGTTGAGATGCCGATGGACGATAACCGCCGCCTGGCCGCGCTTTTGTTCCCCAACATTGAAAAAACGCCTCAGCAGTATATGAACGAAATCTACCCGCCCCGCGCTTTGCCGGAAGGGGCGATGGTCACCCGCTTCGCCCCCAGCCCGACCGGCTTTCTGCACATCGGCGGGGTGTTCACCGCACTGGTGTGCGAGCGCCTGGCCCACCAAAGCGGGGGGGTGTGCTACCTGCGCATTGAGGACACCGATAAAAAACGCGAGCAGGAGGACGGCGTTTCCGGCATTGTGCGCGGCCTGCGCGATTTTGGCATCGCCTTTGACGAAGGGGTGATGCAGGATGGCGCGGAAAAGGGGGATTACGGCCCTTACGTCCAAAGCCGTCGCGCCGAAATCTACCAGAGCTTTGCCAAAGCCCTCGTCGAGCAGGGACTGGCCTATCCCTGCTTCTGCACCGAGGACGAGCTTTCCGCTATCCGCGAAGAGCAGGAGAAGCAGAAGGTTCTGCCCGGCTATCATGGGCAATATGCCCGCTGCCGCTGCTTGACGCCGGAGGAGGTTGAGCAGAAGCTGGCCGCCGGGCTGCCCTATGTCGTCCGCCTGCGCTCGCCCGGCAAGCCCGGGGGCCGCGTCAAGCTGCGCGACGCCATCCGCGGCGAGATTGAAATGGACGAAAATACCGTCGATATCGTGCTGCTCAAGCGCGACGGCATCCCCACCTATCACTTCGCCCATGTCGTCGACGACACGCTGATGGGCACGACCCACGTCGTCCGCGGCGAGGAATGGGTGCCGTCCGCCCCCATCCACCTGCAGCTTTTCTATCTGCTGGGCATCAAAGCGCCCAAATACGCCCACGTCTCCCCCGTCATGAAGGAGGACGGCGGCTCGCGCCGCAAGCTGTCCAAGCGCAAGGATCCGGAGGCGTCGGTCGAATACTTCGTGCAGCAGGGCTACCCGGCCGACGCTGTCGTCGAATACCTGCTCACCCTTCTTAATTCCAACTTTGAGGACTGGCGCAGGCAGAACAAAACGGCCCCGTGCCGCGACTTCCCCTTTACCTTGAAGAAGATGAGCCAGTCGGGCGCGCTGTTTGATCTCGACAAGCTGGACAGCGTT
>CAJMOV010000117.1 GCA_905215125.1 uncultured bacterium
CTGTCGGTATTGTTCCACAAATTCTGGATGGCGCAGCGCAGCTGCCGCCGCAGCCTGCGCCATCGTATTGGGTACCCCCAGCCACTGCACTGTGCAGGAGTGGTAGACGTCACTGATCTCGTCGTTTGCAACGATATATCCGATGCGCAGGCCGCACAGTCCCATTCCTTTGGACAGCGAGCCTATCAGAACCGTGCGTTCAAACATACCGGGCATATTAATGATGTTGACCATCTTGTGGCCATCAAACACCGTATCCTCGAAACACTGATCTACAATAAGCACCAGATCGCGGCTTCTGACGAAATCGGCCAGCGCTTCCAGCGTCTCGCGACGGTAGACCGTGCCCGTGGGGTTGTTGGGGCTGGTAAGCATCACGGCTCGGGTTCTACGGCTCATCCTGCGCTCAAACTCGTTGATATCCAGTTGGTAACCATCCTTTTCGCGTGTGGGAACAGGGACACAAACCCCACCACACAGCGCAGCTGTATCGAAATTGTTTGCATAGGAGGGAGTGGGGGTCAGCACTTCGTTATTTTCCCCCGGCGTCATGAAGGGGCGAAGTGCGAATACCAGCGCTGCGTCTGATCCGCCGCAGATGGTGAGGTTACGCTCTGGATCCACCGTGATTCCGTTGCACCTTTGCACTCTCTCAGCTACCAGACAACGCAGCTCTTCACTGCCAAACGGCAGGGTGTAGTGCATTCCCCCGCTGCGCAGGCTTTCCTCCGCCGCTTTTCTCACATGTTCAGGCAAAACGCCGTCTGGCCGGAAGGGATCAGCCCACGAAAGCATGGTGAGGTTGTTGACGTCATAGTTGAAATCCGAATGTCTGTCGCGCATCGTCCGAATGGCGTAGCGCGGATCCATCAGCCTTCTTATCGCATGCACGCCTTACCCCATCCTTTCCATCATGTCGATGAGAAATTCATATGTCTCGCGGAAGGAGTCGCGGACAACCGCTTCCTCCGTAGTGTGGCAATTCTCAATGACTGGAGCGAGGCCAATGACATCGGCGCCCAGCCCGGCGCTGAAAATACCCCATTCGCAGCCGCCGTGCGCGCCGATTTCCCGGATCCTCCCTCCGCCTGTGCGTTCACTGTAAACCTCGGCCATTAGGGCCCTCAGCGGGGAATCTTCCCGATAGGAGAACCCAGGATAGTCCCCATCGCGCACGCTTGACGCGCCCAACAGGGAACAAAGCAGCTCGACCTGACGCGCAAGCTCATACTTTGCGATGTCCTCGCCGCTTCGAAGCGAAACCTCCAGCCACAGCTTTCCCTGTTCCATCCTCGCCGTGCCAAGATTGAGCGATGTCAGCGTCAGGTCGTGCAACACCGGGCTTTTTTCTACCATGCCGCTGGGAAAGAGATACAAAAGTCTCAGGATGTCCCGGCTGTCCTCTTCATCCAGCATATACTCCGCCTGTGCCTTTTCCAGCGTCAGGCGGACATTTGGATCGCTGAATCTCAGCTCATGCACAATGTCGCGCACGGCCTGGATTGCCAACTCCTCCGTCCGACCCGCCTGCGCCCGATCCACGCAGAAAATACAGCGCGAGGACGAAGGGATAGCATTGTCATGGGTCCCCCCCTCGAGATGGCAGAGCCGGACGTCAACCCCGCCGCGTATCAGAACGTCGAGTACGCGCGCCGGTAATTTAACAGCGTTGCCGCGGTTTTTGTCAATGCTGCCGCCGCTGTGCCCTCCGAGCAGGCCGCCCACCCGCAGGGCAAAGACCTGCTGATCCCCGGTTTTCTCTTCCCGGAACGGCCGTGTTACCACAATACGCAGTCCGCCTGCCGTAGTGGTGATGGCGGTATCCACTCCCGACGCGTCTAAGCTGATCATCCTCCTGCCTTCAAGCAGATTCAAATCGAGTGCGCGCGCGCCGTAAAGTCCCGTTTCCTCTCCTGTTGTGAATACACATTCAAGTGGCGGATGAGAAATCCCCTCCGCCTCCAGGAGGGCGAGGATAACAGCCACTCCCGCGCAGTCGTCAGCCCCGAGCGACGTCTCTCGGGCGCGTATCTTGCCGTCCTGCACATAAAGGTGCAGCGGGTCGCGAGTAAAGTCGTGATCGCTTCCCTCGGTTTTGACGCACACCATATCCATGTGCGCCTGCAAGATGAGCGGCGCACTGTTTTCCCTGCCCGGCGAAGCCGGCTTTTTGACGATGACATTGCAGTGTTCGTCCTGATGCGTCCAAAGCCCTTTATCCCGGCCGAAGGCAGCCAGATAATCGCTGAGCTGGCGCTCCTGCCCTGAGCCGTGCGGTATTGCGGCAATTTTTTCAAACTCCCTCTCCCAGGGCAGATCCCAGTTGAGTACTCGCTCCATGCTTTCTCCCCTTTCTGTTTTGTCAGGTAAAACGGCGCCCAGCCGCCGGTTCCGGCTGCCAGGCGCCGCCTTTGCTCTACTGAATGTCTGCGAACATAAAGAAGGTATCTCCCATCGGGGTGGTCTGGTATCCGGTGATGTTTTCACGGATAAGAATCGGGTTGACATATCCGTACAGCGGGATAAAGAACACTTCGTCCTGAATAATCAGATGCTCCGCCTGGTGCAGAAGCTCCATGCGTTTAACGGGATCGGCTTCCTTCCGGGCCTGACCAAGCAGCTCGTCGTATTCCGGCGCGTCAAAGTAGGGATCGTCGCGCGTTGTGGACAGATACATGTCGAGGAAGTTGGTCGGGTCAAGATAGTCGGCCGTGGTGGAGATATGCATCAGCTGGAAATCGCCCGTATTGCGCGCGTCCCAGAAGGCCTTGGATTCACTGGATCGAAGCGTGACTTCTACACCGACGTTCTTCCACATCTGCTGTAAAAGCTGGGCGATGTCGGAGTGCAGCTGCGTGCCGTTGTACAGATATTCCACCTGCAGGGGATTGGACTCGTCATATCCCTCCTGCTGCAGCAGGCGCTTTGCCTCTTCAATATCGGTGTCGAGGTACTTTTCCCGGGCGTCCTCTTCCTCGCGGAAGTCTCCGCTCGCGCCAGGGATGCCCTTGGCGACCATGCCGTGCAGCGGGTATTTGGTGTCGCCGGTTTCAAGCGCCTTGACAAGAGCATCACGGTCAACGGCAAGTGCGAGCGCGCGGCGCACATTGACGTTGTCCAGGGGCGCCTGTTTCGAGTTGACCTGAATGTAATAGTTGGCCACATACGGCAGGGGAATGACAAGCTCGGGATTGCCCTCATATGTGTTGACGATTTCAACGGGTACTGACAGCGCGACGTCGATTTCGCCCGTTTTGAAGGCGTTGAGCTGGGCCTGTTCGTCGGGCATGGAATAAATGGTAATCCGATCCAGCTTAACCTTGTCGGCGTCAAAATAATTGGGGTTTTTCTCGAGGACGATTTTCTCCTTATCCCGCATTTCGGTCACAACAAAGGCGCCGCTGTAGGGGATTTCCTGGACATGCTCGGCGCTGGCCCACAGGGCGTCGGATTCCTTGGCAAAATCCTCGCGCAGCGGGGCGAAAATCGGCTTGGCCATCAGGCCGGTAAAATAGGCGCACCTTTCTTTGAGGGTGATTTCAAGCGTTTTGGGGTCAACGGCCCGTACCTTTAAGTAATCCTGGTCGGCAACCGGGACCTCGCCGTTCAGGGCCAGAGCTTCGTTGACCTCGTCTCCGCCCGCGATGTGATCGCGCATGTAATAGGCATAGGTTTCCTTTTCCATCGTGTACCCGGCCGCACGCTTGATAGCGTAGACAAAGTCATCCGCGGTGATATCCTTGCCGTCGCTCCACTTGGCGTCGATCAGCTGGAAGGTGTACACCAGCCCGTCCTCGGACACGGTGTAGTCTTTACATAAGCGGTTGATCACATGGCCGTCCTTATCAAAGGTGAACATGGTCTCGTAGATGTGGCTGGAGAGCAGCCCTTCGTCAACGCCAGACAGAATGACAGGGTCAAGCCCCGTCGGCGGGGATGCCTTGACAGCGAGATTGATTTCCTTGACGTCGCTCTGCTCGGCGTTCCCTTCACCCTGCGGCCCATCACCACCGGTGCCGCACGCGGACAAAAGCAGGAGCACGGCCAGGAACAGTGGCAGAATTCTTCGCAGTTTTTTCATGGTTTCCACTCCTCTCAATATAAAAAGCAGGCTACCTTACGGCTGCCCACATTTTTCAATGGGGGCGCTTCCTCAAAACAGCGTTCAGTCGCCCTGGGACAGCGGGTGCTGAACTTGCAGCCCCGGGGCGGATTAATCGGGCTGGGGATTTCGCCTTTGAGCAGAATACGCTTTTTGCTTTTGGCGGCGCGCGGGTCGGGTATAGGCACTGCGGAAAGCAGGGCTTGCGTATAGGGGTGCATCGGCGAACGATAAAGCTCGGTGCTGTCGCCCGATTCGACAATATTGCCGAGGTACATCACCCCGATGCGGTCGCTGATATACTTGACCATGCTGAGATCGTGCGCGATAAAAAGATAGGATACATTGGTCTTTTCACGGATTTCCTCCATCAGGTTGATGATTTGCGCCTGTATGGAGACGTCCAGCGCCGAAATCGGCTCGTCGCACACAATGAACCTGGGGTTCAGCGCGAGCGCCCGAGCAATGCCCACACGCTGCCGCTGACCGCCGGAAAATTCGTGCGGATAACGCCGGATGTGGCCGGGCCTGAGCCCGACAATGTGCAGAAGCTCGCGCACCCGCTCCTCCCGCTGCTTGCCAGGCTGCAGGATATTGTGAATGTCCATCGGCTCGCGGATGATTTCGCCGACCGTCATGCGGGGATTGAGCGAAGCGTAGGGATCCTGAAAAATCATCTGCATCTGCCTGCGATAGCTCTTGAGTGCCTCCCCTTTTTTGTTCGCGATATCCTCTCCTTCATACAGGATCCGTCCGCCGCTGGGATGATAAATACGGACGATGGCGCGACCGAGGGTTGATTTCCCACAGCCCGACTCGCCTACAAGGCCGTAGACCTCTCCCTTGCCGATGTCCAGGCTGACGCCGTCCACCGCCTTGACCACTTTTTTGCCGGCAAAGCCCCGGTTTACGTCAAAATACATTCGGAGATCGGAGACCTCCAGCAGTTTTTCAGCCATTGCGCACCGCCTCCCTCTTCTCTCTGGCGTACTCATGCAGTTCCCAGCAGGAGCAGCTCTGTGTGGACGAAAGCTCCGTCTCCTGCGGCATCATCATGCGGCAGATTTTCATGGCCTGGGTACACCGGTCAACGAACGGACAGCCCTTCGGCGCCTTCAGCAGATCGGGCGGCGTGCCAGGGATGGGGTGCAGCTTCTCCCTGACCTCGGCGTCTGGGTTGTTGATGCTGGACAAAAGGCCCTGCGTGTACGGGTGCTTGGCGTTGTAAAAAATCTCCTCGTCGGTGCCGCGCTCCATCACCTTGCCGCCGTACATGATTAAAATGCGGTCGCACATGCTCGCGACGACGCCCAAGTCGTGCGTGATGAGGATAACGGAGGTTTTGCTTTCGCTTGTGAGCTTTTTGATGATTTCCAGAACCTGCGCCTGGATGGTGACGTCCAGCGCTGTTGTCGGTTCGTCGGCGATGACGATTTGGGGGTTGCACGCAAGGGCAATAGCAATGATGATACGCTGGCGCATGCCGCCGGAAAACTGGTGAGGGTACTGCTTGAGGCGGTCAGCCGGCGAAGGGATGCCCACAAGCCCCATAAGTTCGATGGCGCGCTGCCGCGCCTGCTGCTTGTTCATCTTCTCATGCAGAAGCAGCGGCTCCATAATCTGTGTTCCAATTTTCAGCACGGGATTCAGAAAGGTCAACGGATCCTGAAAGATCATTGATATCTTCTTGCCGCGTACCGTGCGCATATACTTCTCGTTTTCCTTCATCGCCTTTTCGTCCAAGCCTGCGGTGGATATATTACGGCCTTCAAACCAGATTTCGCCGCTTTTCACCGCCCCGTTCTGCGCCAGCAGGCCCATGATGGAATACATAGTCTGGCTCTTGCCCGAGCCCGACTCTCCCACAATCCCCAGGATTTCCCCCTGCTGAAGCTCAAAGGAGACGTCCCGCACGGCCTGCAGCTTCCCGAACTCAGTATCAAACTCCGTCGTCAGGTTTTTCACCTCTAACACAGTCATACGAGAGCCCCCTTACTTTTTCTTCGGGTCAAGGGCGTCGCCAAGCCCGTCGCCGATGAAGTTGAGCGAAAACATCGTCAGGCAAATAGCCGCAACCGGCCAGATGATCTGAATGGGGTGGCTTTCAACCAGGCTGCGCGCCTCATTGGCAAGGGTGCCCCAGCTGGCAGCCGGCGCCGAGATGCCGATGCCGACAAAGCTTAGAAACGCCTCGCTGAAAATTGCCGACGGCACCATCAGCGTCACGCAGACGATGATGGGACCCATGCAGTTGATAATCAGATGCTTGACCAGGATGCGCAGATTGCTCGCCCCCATGACGATGGCCGCCATGGCGAATTCCTGCTGTTTAAGCGACAGCACCTGCGTACGGACAACGCGGGCCACGCTGAC
>CAJMOV010000118.1 GCA_905215125.1 uncultured bacterium
CTTCGGGGAAGTTTTTGTCATTTTGGGAGGTGTGGTTTTGTTGCAGAGTGCGGCTGTCGCACTCTTTTTGTGGGTGGGATACGTTTTCGCTGTATTTTCCCGTATGACCGCGCCACTGGTTCTTCGCCTTTGCTTGGATGGCACCCTACTTTCCCAGGAGCTGCGCCAATATGTTGAGCAGCTTTGTGCGCTGACCCACAAGCTGACGATGCAGATCGGTCCGCCGGAGGAAGCCGATCACCCGCCTTGCGTCAGGGTATGCCGGCCGGATGGAAGCTGGACGGGATTGGCTTTTCACGGTGTACCCGGCGGGCATGAGTTTACTTCCTTCGTCCTCGGGCTGTACAACGCCGCAGGGCCGGGACAGGCGTTGGATGAAGAGGTGCGGGCGGCGATTCAGGCCGTCACGCGCCCGGTGGATCTGCAGGTTCTGGTCTCGCTGTCCTGTACCATGTGCCCCGAGCTGGTGACGGCCGCCCAGCGTATGGCGGCGGAAAACCCCAGGATCACCGCCCAGGTTTATGACCTGAACCATTTCCCCGATCTGCGGGAGCGCTATCAGGTGATGAGCGTTCCCTGCCTTGTGATCAACGGCGAGCAGACGTCCTTTGGAAAGAAGAGCATCCGGCAGCTGCTCGAGCTTCTCGCCCCCTTTGCCGGATAAAGGAAAAGCGCCGCGCAGGAGGACAGCCTGCACGGTGCTTTTTTAGCGGCTTCGGCGTTTCGCATAGAGAGGAAATGCCGGAAAGCCCTATGCTGCTAGGAAAGGGAAAAGCGCGCCTGTACGCCACTGCTGCCCGGAGTTAGAATACCGGCTGAGCAGGATGCAGCTTGCAGCAAAGAAAAGAGCGGCGATAGAGGAATGCGATTGCTTTTGCGCGGCCTTACGCAGCAGGCGAAAGGTCAGCTGCGGGAAAAGGCGGCCTGATAGACGGCGTCCATTTCCGGAAGATGGGTGACATAGCCGATGGGAAGCTTGTGCTCCGTCGCATCCATGACGGCGCGGGCGCCGTCAGGACCAAAGGCGCCGCACAGCTCGATGCAGTCCACCCCTTCGCTGCGCAGCTTTTTGGCGACGGCGCAGGCCTCCTGCAAATCGTCTACGCCGACAATCTGCGCCTGCCCGCCGTGAATAGCTGCATGATCTTCCGCAGAGCGGAAGCCGCCCATAATGAGATATGCAAATTTCATATGCTTCCTCCTGTAATTGTGTTTGCCCTCATCCTATCATATCAGCCGGCCGGGATCAAGGGAGACGCAAGCTGAAAATCAGATTGCAGCGAGGCCGCAGATAATGCCTGCGAAAATGAGTAGGACGCCGCCCAAGCGGTAAATCGTGAGCGTCAGCTCAGAGGGCTCGGCGCTTTTGCGCCACCGGCTGCGGGAAAGCCGCCACGAGCTTCTGGGCGCAAAGAGATTCCACGCACCAAGCGAGAGCAGCAGGAACGAAAGCAGCAGGCTGGGCGAACCGCCGCTTTGCAGCGCGCCCCGTGCGTTGTCCATGACGCTTTCCAGGCCCCAGTGAAGCGAATAGCCGTCGACGTATCCCTTGTCCTTCCGTTCCGCCGCATCGTAGCCGGAGGGGAAACGGGTTCCCATATTGACTGTGGTTTGCGTGTAAACATAGCCGTCAGGATAGACGATGGTAAGGCCGCCCCGCCCGTCGTATTCAAATTTATATTCCCCGTTTTCCGCCGTAACCGTTCCTGCGGACAGCATATGCTCGTCAAAACGAACGACAAGGAGCTGGCCGTCGACCTCAATGTCCTGCGTTTGCGGCAGAGGGGCGGCCTTGTCACAAGCGCACAGGCTCAAAAGGAAAAAGACCGTCAGCGCCGGAATCATGTGCTTTTTCAATATATCACCTGCTTAAAGGTTCGGCCTATGATGATTTGCCTTATTTTATCACAACTATCACAACGGATGCCGCAGCACAATAAAAGCCATGTCCGTTTTGGGCTATGTCCGGATGGCGCACCCCTTGCTCATTTACAAAAATCGCGGTATAATACCTTCATGCGCATTTAACCCCAGAGAAGAGAGGAAAAATTTATGCCAGGTTTGGGCACCATCGTCAACACGGCCGCCATTATTGCAGGCGGGCTGGTTGGGCTGCTGTTTAAAAAGGGCATCCCCAAGCGTTTTCAGGAAATTGTTTTCACCGCCATGGGCACGGGGACCTTCCTTATCGGCCTACTCGGAGTAGTGACGCAGTCGGTGACGGCATCGCAGGACGGGGTGTTGACTTCATCCTACGCGCTGGGGCTGGTTCTGTCGCTGGTTTTGGGCGGACTGCTGGGCGAGGCCATCGGCATTGACCGTATGTTCAACCGTGTCGGAAATTTCCTGAAGCGCAAGCTGTCCAAGCCGGGCGCTTCTGAGGAAAACGGTGACATCGGCGCTGGGTTTGCCTGTGCAACCGTGCTTTTCTGCTCGGGGGCCATGGCCATTATCGGATCGATTCAGGACGGTATTATGGGCGACCCGTCCATGCTGTTTACCAAAGCGCTGCTCGACGGCGTTATTTCCATCATTTTTGCCACGGTGTACGGCTACGGCGTCACGCTGTCGGCCGCGTCGGTTTTTATTTATCAGGGGGCTATCACCCTGTTGGCCGTGCTGGTCGGCGACCTGCTGCCCATGACGGTCATCGGCCAGATGTCGCTCGTCGGCTCGGCGGTGCTTATGCTGATTGGCTTTGACCTGTGGGGCATCAAAAAGTTTAACGTCGCCAACCTCATCCCCGCAGCCTTTATCCCCATCCTCCTTTATCCCTTCCTTTCTTGAGGTTTTACGCAAAAGGGATTGCCAAAGGGCAAATAATCTGTTAGAATAAAAGCAGAAATACAATGAACCTATCACAGGAAACGAGGGATCTTTATGTTTTCTAAAGACATTACCGTAACCAATCAGGTGGGTCTGTATGCCCGTCCCGCTACTTTCTTTATCCAGAAGGCAAATGAGTTTCGCAGCACCATGATGGTGGAAAAGGACGACCGTAAGGTCAACGCCAAAAGCCTGCTGGGCGTGTTATCCCTGGGCATCACCAAGGGCAGCACCATCACCATCTCCGCGGAAGGGCCTGACGAGGAAGAGGCTGTCAATGCGCTGTGCGCCCTGATTGCCGCAAACTTCGGCGAATAAGTACTATATTGTCTCAAGCGCCGCGTTGCAGAATGCGGCGCTTTTTGCGTGATGTAAAAGCGGAGGGCGAAAATGACACTTGAGCAACTGAGACAAAAGGCGCACGAGCTGCCGCTCGTCCCCGGCGTGTACCTGATGCGCGACAGGGAGGGGACGGTCATCTACGTCGGCAAGGCCAAGGTGCTGAAAAATCGCGTCAGCCAATATTTTGCTAATTTGGCCTCCCATACAACCAAGACGCGCCGTCTGGTGGAAAATATTGACGACTTTGAAACCATTTATGCCAAGACAGAGTTCGACGCCCTGCTGCTGGAAAACACCCTCATCAAGCGATACATGCCCAAATACAATATCCTGCTCAAGGACGACAAGGGCTATCCCTATGTCCGGCTGTCGCCGGGAGATTACGGGACCTTTTCCATCGTCCCAACCCGGCAGGAGGACGGGGCAAAATATTTTGGACCCTACGGCGGCCGGGGGGCTGCCAAAGCGGCCATCAATATCGTGCGGGAAACATTCGGCCTGCCAACCTGCTCGCGGCGCTTTCCAAGGGATATTGGCAAGGAAAGACCCTGTCTCAGCCTTCACATCGGCAAATGCTGCGGCGTGTGCGACGGGCGCGTCGACGCGGGGCAGTACGCCGAGCTGCTGCGCCAGAGCGCCCTTCTACTGGAGGGGAAAAGCGAAGACCTGGCTGCCGTCATGGAAGAGAAGATGAACGCCTGCGCCGAGGCGCTGGACTTTGAAGCGGCGGCGCTGTACCGCGACCGACTGCGCGCCGTGCAGAAGCTGGGACGCAGTCGCATTGTCACGGGCGTCACGCTGTCGGACATCGACGTCTGGGCATGCGCCATGCGGGGCAGCCGCGCGGCCTTTACGCTGCTTTCCTATGGCGGCGGCAGCCTGATGGACAAAAAGACCGAGTTTTACGACGGCCTGGAGGAGCAGGACATCCCCGACGCGCTGGGCAGCTTTATTAAGCAGTATTACAGCCGTGCCAGCCACGCGCCGCGCGAGCTTGCGCTTGACCGCGTTATAGACGACAAAGAAGGGGTGGAAGCGCTGCTGTCTTCGCTGCGCGGCCGCAGGTGCGTTATTTTAGAGCCGCAGCGGGGGGAAAAAGCGCAGATGCTCAAGCTGGCGGCCGATAACGCCCGCCTGGAGCTGGAGGCGCTGGAGACTCGCGAGCAGCGCTCGCGCAAGACGCTGGTTTTGCTGGGCGAGATGCTCGGACTGGAAGGCCCGCCCAAGCGCATTGAAGCCTTTGATATCTCCAACACAGCGGGCAGCGACGCCGTCGCATCCATGACAGTGTTTGAAGAGGGGGCCCCGCGCAAGGGGGCCTATAAAAAATTCCGCGTCAAGGAAGCGGCGGCCAGCGACGATTATGGCGCCATGGCAGAGGTCGTCGGCCGCCGATTGGACCGCGCCATCGGCGGTGACGAGAGCTTTCTGCCCCTGCCCGATCTCTTCCTTATCGACGGAGGGACAGGGCAGGCAGGCGTCGCCCTGCGGGAAATGCAAAAGCGGGGTATGGATATTCCTCTGTTCGGCATGGTCAAGGACTCCCACCACCGCACGCGCGCCCTCGTCACGGCGGAGGGCAGAGAAATCGGCTTGACGGCGGCCCCTGCCGTCTTTGCCTTTGTCGGGCGCATCCAGGAGGAAACCCACCGTTTCGCCGTCACCTTCCATCAGGACACGCGGGCCAAAAGCTCCAGACGTTCGGCGCTGGACGGCATCGAGGGCCTGGGGGAGGCGCGGCGTAAACAGCTGCTCAAGCACTTTGGCACGGTCGGCGCCATCCGTCAGGCTACAGAGGAAGAGCTGGCCGCCGTTGTGCCGCGCAGCGTCGCGGGCAACATCGTCCGCCATTTTGCCATGAAAGAGCAGGGATGAGCCAATGCGGATTATATCGGGGGCGGCGCGCGGCAAGCGCCTGACCGCCCCGCCCGGGCTGCATACGCGGCCGACAACCGACCGGGTTAAGGAATCCATTTTCAACATCATTCAGTTTGAGATACCGGGTGCGCGGGTGCTCGACCTGTTTTCCGGTTCCGGCCAGCTGGGTTTGGAATGTCTGTCGCGCGGCGCGGCCTTTTGCCAGTTCTGCGACAACGACAGGGGGGCGCTTCGCGCCGTGCAGGCAAACGTCGCCCTGTGCGGCATGAAGGGAAAAAGCGGCGTTTTCGCGGGAGATTGGAAAGTTCTGCTGTCACAGTGCCCTCAAAATGGCTACAACATCGTGTTTCTGGACCCTCCATACGGGGGAAAGGCCATCAATGAGGCGCTTTGCGCCATTTACCGGTTTGACATCCTCGCCGCCCGTGGTATAATCGTATGTGAAAGCGCGCGAGAGGACGAGCTGGCGCCGCCGCCCATCCCTTACCGCCTGCAAAAACGGTACGTTTACGGCTCGACCGCCGTGACGACGCTGACGAGGGATGAATCATGAGAACCGCCCTGGTGGCCGGCAGCTTTGATCCTGTGACGTGGGGGCATATTGACCTGATCCGCCGCGCCGCCGCGCTGTTTGATCGCGTGGTTGCCGTTGTATTTGACAACACGGAGAAAGATTATCTGTTTACACAGCAGGAACGCCTGGCTTTGCTGCGCCGCGCTGTGGCGGACATCCCCGGGGCGGCGACGGACAGCTGGGGTGGTATGCTGTGGCAGTATGCCCGCGACAAGGGGGTCTGCGCTGTTGTAAAGGGCATCCGCAGCGCAGCCGACACAGAGTATGAGCTGCTTCAGGCCCGGTTTAACGCTGAACACTGGCCGGCGGCGCAAACGGTATTTCTGCCCGCGTCGGAAGGGCTGGACGGCATCAGCTCGACGCAGCTCAAGCAGCTTGCAGCGCGGGGAGAGCGGATATCCCATCTGGCGCCGGATTTTGTTTGCCGGGCCTTGTTAGAGAAGATGAAGGGTTAAGATAAAGGAGAGTAAGATATGGCTGGAAGCACCATCGACGAATTGATTATGACGCTGTATGAGATGATCCAGGACGCGCGGGGCGTCCCGCTGGGTGACCGCTGTGTGATAGAAAGGGATAAGGCGCTGGATATTCTGGATGAGATCCGCGCGGACCTGCCGGCTGAGCTGAAGATGGCGCGCGATATTGTCGATAAGCGCAATGTAGTCATAACGGCTGGCAAGCGGGAGTATGACACTCTAT
>CAJMOV010000119.1 GCA_905215125.1 uncultured bacterium
AGCCGATTAAGAGCCCCTACTATGTAAACAAGGCTGACTTCGTTGCCTGCCCCCGTCTGATCGCCGGCAATGCCCACGCTGCCCCCCGGGATTTTGACGCGCGGCGTCTCCAGCCGCGGCGCGGCGATGCGTCCGTCCATGCCGCCGAGATAAGGGAAGCCGGGGGTAAACCCCAGCATGTAAATGAGATAATCGGTTCCACTGTGGATACGCACGACCTCGTCCTCGCCCAAACCGGCATGCCGGGCGACAAAGCTGAGATCCGGCCCGCAGAAGCCGCCGTACAGCACCGGCAGCTCGACCGGGGCAGACGCAGCGCGCGGGGCCTGCTGCGTGCGGGCAGCAGCGTCCTCCAGCAGGGGATAAAGGCGGGCAGCGGGCAAAGCAAGAGGGTCGTACTGCACCGTCAGGGTACAGTAGGCGGGCACCAGTTCGACGACGCCGGGGATGCTCTCCCCCTCCAGCAGGGCGCACAAAGCCATAACGCGAGCGTTGACCTCCGGCCGGATTTCCTCCCCCAGCAGGATGGTGACGGCCCTGTCTCCGCAGGGCAAAATCTGTGCCTTCACGTCACAGCACCTCGCACAGCGGGACCAGTCGCACGCCGTTTTCCCGCAGCGCGCGGCTGATCTTCTGCACAAACTGCAGCGCTTTGGGCCCGTCGCCGTGGACACAGACCGAGTGGGCTTCGATGTCCATTTCCTTTCCAGTAATAGCCGTCGCTTTTCCCTGCGTCACCATGCGGACAACGCGGGCAATAGCCTCTTCTTCATTGGTAATCATGGCCCCCGGTTTGCGTCGGTCGACAAGGGACCCATCCTCCTCATAAGCGCGGTCGGCAAAAACCTCCTGCGCGACGGGCAGGCCAAGCCGGCGCGCGGCGTCGACCGCGGCGCTGCCGGCCAGGGCCATGACGATGAGCCCGCCCCCACATTCGCGGATGCCTCGGCAGACGGCTTCCGCCAGCGCGGGGTCCTTCCCCATGGCGTTGTACAGCGCCCCATGGGGCTTGACATGCTGCAGTTCCAGCCCCTGCGCATGGCAGAAGGCGCGCAGAGCGCCGATTTGGTACTTGACGTAGGCCCGCGCTTCGTCGGGCGTGATGCTCATGGCCCTGCGGCCAAAGCCCATCAGATCGGGATAGGACGGGTGCGCGCCGACGCGCACGCCGTATTCCCGGCACAGCGCCACCGTCTTTTCCATGACAAGGGGGTCTCCCCCGTGCCAGCCGCAGGCGACGTTGGCCGACGTAATGTGCGGGATGACCTGTTCGTCCAGGCCGAGACGATAGGATCCGAAGCTCTCTCCCAAATCGCAGTTTAAATCGACGGCTGCCATATTCCAACCTCCTTCAGTCCTTTAAAGCGGCGTTGACAATATCGGTCACCAGCATGTGGCCTGGCGCGTGGGTGATGGCGATGGAGGGTCTTGACTGCATGACGGCGGCCTGCGGCGTCACACCGCACGGCCAGAAAACCGGCACGTCGCCGGGAAGGATGGCGGGTGCGTCACCGAAGTCGGGCTTTGCAACATCCCAGATGCCGATGGCAGACGGGTCGCCAATATGCACCGGCGCGCCGTGCACGCGCGGCATGGCCGCCGTCGTCGTCACCGCCCGCACGACAAGATGCGCCGGTATGGGGCGCATGCTGACCACCATATTGCCGGAAAACACCCCCGCTTTGGCGCAGGGGATATTGGTCAGATACATGGGCACGTTCCGCCCATGCTCAATATGCCGAACAGGGACGCCGGCCTCCTGCAGGGCCCATTCAAAGGAAAAGCTGCACCCGATGAGAAAACTGACAAAATCGTCCTGCCACAGGTGCTCGACCGACCGCGGTTCCTCTGCCAGCACACCGTCCCGGTAAACGCGGTAAAGGGGGATATCGCGCGCGACGTCGCCGTCGGGGGCTAAAAAGGGCATGTCGCGCTTGCCCTTTTCCGTCACTTCCAGCACGGGGCAGGCTTTGGGATTGCGCTGGGCGAAGAGCAGGAAATCGTAGGCATAGGACGCCGGCAGCGTGATGAGGTTACACTGCGCATAGCCCGGCGCAAGGCCGGACGTCGGGCGCGGGTCGGGGTTTTGCCGGAAATGCCCGCGCACCTGCGCCGGGGTGAGTGCGGTCATTCCAAGACCTCCTTCGATGCCCGGACAACGGCGCGCACAGCGCGCAGGATGTCCAGATTCTGCTCCATTGAGAGGGAATCGACCGTCTCCACCCTTTTGCGGGTGACGCCGTCAACCCCGCCGGCGCGCACAACGGCGGCGACAAGGGCGCGCTCGTCCCCGTCTCCCGGCAGCAGGTCACGTCCAGCCTTTATGCTGAGCAGGGCGGCGACGCCCCAGCCCCACCAGTTGGAAACGCCGGAAACCAGCGTATAATCGGCCGGGCAGTCGGCACAGATCAACGTGCCGAAGGGAACCCTTCTCTCAATGTCGGCGCGCAGCGCCCCCATGCCCAGCTCGTTGCCCCCGTCGCCGATGGCAATGGTCACGGCGTCGGTAGCGCGCAAAAGCGCGTCGGTGTCAGCCACCATGGCGTCAATTGCTTCCCCCCGGGCGTTGTGATAATGGCCGTCAGCCCCTTTGCCGGGGCGTTCAATGGCGATGACGTGGGTCGGCTGGAGCTTGCCCAGCAGCGCGCGGCAAAAATCCTCTCCCCCCTGCAGCGGGACGGTCTCCACTTGCACGCCGGGGCAGCGCAGCGCGGCACCGGCGCGCACCAGCCTGTCAGAAAGAGGGTCGGTGACCAGGCAAACCCGCTTGCCCAGCCCGTGCAGCGCAGCGGCCAGGTTGACGGCGCCCGGCGGGCCGTCCGTCTCGCCCACGCCGCAGCCAGTGATGGGAAAGCCGGTGACGATAACGACGCGCTCCGCCTCCCAAAGCTGCTCCGTCAAGGCGGACAGGTCTTCACGCGGAAGGCCGCGGGCCAGGCCGCGGCCGCCGGGGTCGCGGCGCATGATGTCCTCAATTTGCCGCAGCATCAGGCATCCACTCCTTATTTATTCGGCGCCGGCCGCGGGCAGACCGCCAAGGGGCGCGACCTTTTGCCGATAGATGCGCACAAGGAAAAAGGTGCTGAGAAAGACCGATATCACTTCGGCCAGCGGGAATGCGTACCAGACGTAATGGACGCCAAAAAACCGCGCCAGCAGAAAAGCGGCGGGCAGGATGACGACAAGCTGGCGCGCGAAGGAGACAATCAGGCTGTACATGCCGTTGCCCAGCGCCTGAAAAGCGGCGCTGACGACAATGCAGTACCCCGCAAACAGAAACGACAAGCTGATGATGCGCAGGGCGGGCACGCCCAGCTCCAGCATGGCGGGCGAAGCGTCAAACAGGCTGAGCAGCCAGCCCGGCGCAAGCTGAAACAGCCCAAAGCCGGCGACGGCGATGCCGATGCCCCCGAAGAGGGCATAGCGCACGGCGCTTACCAGCCGGTGCTTTTCCCGCGCGCCGTAGTTGTAAGCGACAATGGGCACCATGCCGTTGTTGACGCCGAAAACCGGCATGAAAACAAAGCTCTGCAGCTTAAAGTAAACGCCCAGGACGGCGACCGCCGTGCTGGAAAAGGCGATGAGAATTTTGTTGAGGCAGATGGTCATGACCGAACCGATGGACTGCACGACAATAGACGGGATGCCGACGGCGTAAATGCGCCGGATAACGGCCCACTGCGGCCGGAACTGCCGGAAGGTCAGATGGATCTCATGGTTGTAATGATGGTTGAGCACAGCGCCGACGGCGGCTCCCATGATTTGGCCGATGACAGTGGCGATGGCCGCCCCCTTCACCCCCATGCCGAAGGTGAAAATAAAAATGGGGTCGAGAACGATGTTGCACACCGCGCCTATCAGCTGGGAGATCATCGACAGGGTCGTCCGCCCCGTCGCCTGCAAAAGCCGCTCGTAGCAGATGGCGACAAACAGGCCCATGGAGAAGATGCTGACGACGCTGAGATATTCCGTCCCCATCTGCTCGATGGCCGGTGTGGTGTTCTGCGCGGCGAAAAACGCGCCGGAAAAAAAGACGCCGAACAGGCAGAAGACCACCCAGCTGCACAGCTGCAGGAACAGGCCGTTGACGGCCGAGCGGTTGACCTCGTCAAAATTGCGCTCGCCCAGCGAGCGGGACAAAAGCGCCCCCATACCGACTCCGGTACCGACCGACACGGCGATCATCAGGTTTTGAATAGGGAAGGCCAGGGAAACGGCGGTCAGCGCATCCTCACTCAGCTGTGCGACAAAGATGCTGTCCACAACGTTGTAAAGCGCCTGCACCAGCATGGAGATGATAATGGGCAGCGACATGGAAAAAAGCAGCTTGCCGACCGGCATGGTACCCATTTTGTTTTCCGACATGATTTCATCCTTTCAGGGGTGATTAAATCATACAATGAACCAGGGTAAGATACCAGGTCATTATCTGCTTTATTTTAGTCCTTTTTGTCGGGAAAGTCAAATGCCGCCGCTGCCGGCAAAGGCACGCCGTCCGCTGCCCGGAGTATCCCCCTCCGCGCGCAGATATTACCACCTGAGGCCCGTCCCGGCGACCTTGACAAACAATGTACGCGCGCGATATGATTAAATGATAACAACGCTTGGGAAGGGGCAGGGCAATGGACAATTTTATTCTCTTTGACAAGGTCTGCAAGTATTACCAGATGGGCCAGACGCGCATCGCGGCGGCCGATCACATTTCTTTTCAGATCGGCGAAGGCGAGTTCTGCGTCATTGTCGGGCCGAGCGGCGCCGGCAAGACCACCGTGCTCAATATGCTGGGCGGAATGGACACCTGCGACGAGGGGCATATCTTTCTCGGGGATACGGAAATCAGCGCCCTGGGGCAGAAGGAGCTGACCCGCTACCGCCGCTATGACGTCGGCTTTGTCTTTCAGTTTTATAACCTTGTGCCCAACCTGACGGCACTGGAAAACGTCGAGCTGGCGAGCGAAATCTGCAAAGCGCCGCTTGACCCGCGCGAGACGCTGGAAAAGGTCGGCCTTGCCGACCGCATGGGCAATTTCCCGGCCCAGCTTTCCGGCGGCGAACAGCAGCGCGTCTCCATTGCCCGTGCCCTGTGCAAAAACCCCAAAATCCTGCTGTGCGACGAACCGACCGGTGCGCTGGATTACCAGACGGGCAAGTCGGTGCTCGCCCTTTTGCAGGACACCTGCCGCCATACAGGCAAAACGGTCATTGTCATCACCCACAACCAGGCCATTACCGCCATGGCTGACCGGGTCATCCACATCAAAAACGGCCAGGCCGACAAAATGTATACAAACCCCGACCCGACGCCGGTGGAGAGGATTGAATGGTAGTGAATAAGACATTTATCAAATCAATCTATCGGGAAATCCGGGGCACGCTGTCCCGCTTTGCCGCCATATTCTGCATCGCCGCCCTGGGCGTCGGCTTTCTCGCCGGACTTTTGTCGACGACGCCAGATATGCGCGACTCCGCCGATATTTATTATGATGAAAGCGGCCTGATGGACATCCGGCTTTTGTCTACCATGGGCTTCTGTGAGGAAGATATAGAAGCCGTCGCCCAGACCCCGGGTATTTCCCGCGCGCAGGGGGCCAAGACAAACGACTTGATTGTACAGCTTTCCGACGGCGACAGCGTCGTCGCCCGCGTCCACGGCGTCGACATGTCCCTGCTCGAGACAGGGGAGGGCATCAACACCGTCGAGCTGCTGGAGGGCCGCTTCCCCCAGTCGCCGGACGAATGTCTCGTCCTTTTGGAAAAGGTGCCCCACGAAAGCACCGGCGTCGGCGACACCATCACCCTTTCAGCTGACAACGCCGATCTGCAGGACACGGTGACGGAAACTGAGCTGACCATTACCGGAATTATCTCCTCCTCCTACTATATGTCGCTCGAGCGCGAGCAGGCCGACATCGGCAACGGCCGCCTGGGGCTAATTGTTTATGTCCCGATGGAGCTGATGTGCTATGACTACTACACCGATATTTTTGCGCTGATGGAGGGTGGCGCCGCGCTCGATACCTTTTCGGACGAGTACGCCGATTTAGCCGATACCGTTTCGGAAGAGCTGGAAGCGCTGGCGGAAACGCAGGTCAGCGTCCGGCGCAATCAGATCATCGACGACGCGCAGGCCGAGCTGGACGACGCCAAAGCGGAATACGAGCGTGAAAAGGCCGACGCCGAGCAGCAGCTGGACGACGCCTGGCAGGAAATTCTCG
>CAJMOV010000120.1 GCA_905215125.1 uncultured bacterium
ATCAGGAACAAAATGAGCTGCACCCAGATATTGGCGCCCAGAATGGCCGCTATCATGGCGACCAGGCTGCCAAAGGCAAACCAGATGGCCGTCAGCCCCAATGTCCCGGCCTCGGTAATGGCCAGAACGATCATGAGTACAAGCCATACAACGGACATGGTTCCGTTCAAAGCAATCCCACCTTTCAAAGGCTTGGCTTTTGCCCCTAGTATAACATGCCAGCAGGCAAAAGTCCATGGTTTACCATAAATATTACCGCACGGCGCAGATCATTACCAGCCTTCCGGATATTCAAACCCCTGCAACGCGGCATTAAGAAAGTTATTAAAGGGCAAAAGAGCCTAAAAAACCCCGGCGGCAAATTCGCCAAAGTTCTTCTTCTTGACCTGCACATCCCTGACAGGGTACTGAACATACCAGCTTTTATGCTTGAGGTATTCTCCCTGAGGGTGAAAGGGCGGGAAACCCCGCGGGACGTTCTTGAGCTTCTCCCCTTTGATCTCAAACCGGCCGCAAAAACCAGGATCGCCGACGATTTCCTCCCATTCCCATTCGCGGTCTACGATACGGCGCCGGATCATCAAAGTCGCTTCTTTAAACCAGCTATACGACAGCCCCGCCCCCAGAAAAGACCGATCGCCCGGCTGGATATGCAGATAAAATCCGACGGGGATGGGCATCCTGCCTCTGGCGGCGATATGGGCACGATAAGCGGTATGATAGGGATCGGGGCTGCGGCTGTACCGCGTATCGCGCACCAGGCGGTAAATGAAGTCCGAAGGCTCATGAAACAAGATCTCAGGGTCATGCTCGGCCAGGCGGAACATCAATTCCTGTACCAGGTCGCGGAAAGCGCCGCGCGCCGCTTCATGTTCTTTTTTGTGGGCGTGATACCACTCGCGGGTGTTGTTCATTTCCAGCTCGGCAAGGTATTGCAGGGTGTCTGCTGTGGGCATTGGAACCCTCCTCTTTTCTCTCTATTTCATCCTTTGCTGCTTCATCCAAACGTTCATGACCAGGCGATGGGGCAGCAGCTTGACCGCCAATACCTGCGCCTTTATGGGCAAGCCGCAGATAGAGACATCTTTTCCCTTTTTCATATCACGCAACGCCGTTTCAACCACCTGCGGCGCAGTGTACCAGCGGTTAAAATAGGTAATGGTGCTGTCGCTCGACTGGGTCGCCCTTTCAAAAAAATCGGTTTTGACCCAGCCTGGGCAAATAGCCATGACATGTATGCCCTTCCCTTTTACCTCCCGCCCCAGCGCACGGGAATAGCTGAGTACAAAGGCCTTGCTAGCCCCATAGACGCCCAACCCGGGCACCGGCTGGAAGGCGGACAGCGAGTCCAGCTCAAGCACATGGCTTCCCCGTCCCATATAAGGCAGGGTGTGCTGGGTAAAAGCGACAAGTGCTTTGCAGTTGACGTCGATCATCCCCAGCGCTTCCTCCAGAGGGATGTCGTCATATCGGCCGAATTTTCCGTAACCGGCGCAGTTGACAAGCAGGGCGACGTCGGGCGTGTGCTCCCTGAGCTGCAGGGCATACTGGTCATAGCTTTCACTGTGCGCCAGATCCAAGGGGATGACGCGCAGAGGGGCTTTGATCTCGGCCTTCAGGCTTTCCAGCCGTTCGCGACGCCGGGCAACCACCCAAATTTCATCCAGGTGCTCGCTTTTATCAATCTGACGGACAAATTCCCTTCCCATGCCCGACGACGCCCCTGTGATAACGGCAATTCTCATTCCATCTTCCCCTTCCCGGCGGCCAGACGCCGTATCGCTGCTCTTGACGATAGTATACCACAAACAAGGCGCGAATGCCATGCTTGACTTGCTCTGTCCGTTGCAGTACGATAAATGCAAACCAAAACGAACGGAGTAATATGACCATGATTCAATTCCAATGTGATTACAGCGAAGGGGCGCACCCGGCCATCCTTCGCCTTTTGGCTGAAACCAATCTTGTCCAGCAGCCCGGCTATGGGGAGGATCCCGTCTGCCGTCAGGTGGCCGAAACCATCCGCGGGCTTTGCCAGGCCCCCGGGGCTGACGTTCACTTCATGGTGGGCGGCACACCGTGCAACCTGACGGCGGCAGCCGCCTTCCCGCGGCCGCACCAGGGTGTGATTTCAGCTGAAAGCGGCCATGTCAACGTCCATGAAAGCGGCGCCATCGAGGCGACGGGCCACAAGGTCCTCACGTTGCCGAGCGCTGACGGCAAGATCACGGCCGCGCAGGTGGAGGCGCTACATCGCGCCCATTGGGAAGACGCCACCCACCAGCATATGGTTCAGCCCAAGCTGGTCTACATCTCCAACCCGACGGAAGTCGGCACCATTTATTCCAAGGCCGAGCTGACAGCCCTGTCGCAGGCCTGCCGCAAAAACGACCTGTATTTGTATATGGACGGCGCGCGGCTGGGTTACGGCCTTGCCAGTCGGGAAAACGACCTGGATCTGCCTACCATCGCGCAGCTGTGCGACGCATTTTACATTGGTGGAACCAAGCAGGGCGCTTTACTGGGCGAGGCGCTGGTCATCACGCTGGACGCGCTCAAGCCCGACTTTCGTTATATTATCAAGCGGCAGGGCGGTCTCCTGGCCAAGGGCTGGCTGATTGGACGCCAGTTTGAGGTTCTTCTTAAGGACGGGCTTTACTTCACCCTCGCACAGCATGCCGACCGCATGGCAGAGAAAATTGCCGATGCCTGTCGGCAGAAGGGCTTTGACTTTCTCATCCACTCTCCTACCAACCAGCAGTTCCCCATCCTGCCTGACAGCGCCTGCGCGGTCTTGTCCCAAAAGTACAGCTTTGCCGTCTGGCAGCGGATTGACGACAGCCACACCGCCGTGCGCTTCTGCACCAGCTGGGCGACAGAGGAAGCCAGCGTCAACGCCCTGTGCGCCGATATACTGGCGCTGTAACGCCCCCTACGTCAAAGCCGCCCCCGGAATCATCCGAGGGCGGCTTTTATCGCTCTTTTTTCTTCTACCTGTTGAGCTTTTCCGCAAAGGGACAGGCAACAAAGTGCCCTGGGGCCACTTCGCGGAAATCGGGGTCCTTGCCGGTACAGGCGTCGGACGCAAACTCACAACGCGCGGCAAAACGGCAGCCCGGCTTGGGGTCAATGGGGCTTGTAACCTCGCCGCGGATGACGTGGGCCTTCTTTTTCCGGGCGCTCAGCTCCGGTACGGGTATAGCCGTCAAAAGAGCCTTGGTATATGGATGCATCGGGTTTGCAAACAGCTCGCGGGACGACGCTTTTTCAATGCACTGACCCAGATATAAAACGGCGATCTCATCGGAGATATGCTTAACGACTGACAAATCATGGGTAATAAACATATACGTCAGTCCAAACTGATCCTGCAGATCCATCAGCAGATTGAGAATCTGCGCCTGAATGGAGACATCCAGCGCGGAAACCGGCTCGTCGCAGACGATGAATTTGGGGTTAAGAGCCAGCGCTCGCGCTACGCCGATGCGCTGGCGGCGGCCGCCGTCCAGCTCATGAGGGTAAGCGTTAGCCAGACGAGGCGCCAGACCGACAGTATCCATCAGCTCCTTGACGCGCCGATGCAGTTCCTGCTTGTTTGGATACATTTTATTGACGATCATCGGCTCAGCGATGATCGAGGAAACTGACATACGCGGGTTGATGCTGGCATAAGGATCCTGGAAAATGATCTGCATTTCACGCCGCTTGTGCTTCATCTGCTGCTTGCTCAGCTTGGTGATATCCTCGCCGTTGAAAATGACCTGTCCGCTCGTCGGCTCTAAAAGCCGCAGGATAGTACGGCCCAGCGTCGACTTGCCGCAGCCCGACTCGCCGACAACGCCCAGGGTGTTGCCTTCGTCAATGGACAGGTTGATGTTGTCAACGGCATGCAGAAAGCTCTTTTTCACTTTAAAGTACTTTTTCAGCTCTTTTGTTTCCAGCAGAGGAGCCTTTTTTGTATCAGCCATTGGCTTCTCCCCCTTCCTTATGCGGCGCGTACAGGTGGCATGCAATACGGTGGGTTCCGTTGATATACTCCTGCGGCGCGGCCTGCTTGCAGATATCCATGCATTTGGGGCAGCGCGGTGAGAAGTTGCAGCCCTTGGGCAGGTTGGTCGGATCAGGCATCAGCCCGTCGATGGGGCTCAAACGGTCGGTCTCCACCTTCAGGTTGGGGATGGAATTAAACAGGCCGACGGTGTACGGGTGATGCTTATCCCCTTCAAAAATATCCTCTGCCGTGCCCTGCTCGATGAGCTCGCCGGCATACATGACGGCGACCTTATCGCACATCTGCGCGACGATGCCCAGGTCGTGCGTGATCATAATGAGCGATGTGCCCAGCTTTTCACGCAGCTCGTCCATCATGGCCAAAACCTGCGCCTGGATAGTGACGTCAAGGGCGGTCGTCGGCTCGTCGGCAATCAAGATTTCCGGCTCGCAGGCCAGCGCAATAGCGATGACGACGCGCTGTTTCATTCCGCCGGAGAACTGGTGCGGATAGTCGTTTTTGCGGAAAGCCGGAATACCGACCAACTCCAATACTTCTTCGACACGCTTTTCAATTTCCTGCTTGCTCTTGCGGTCTTTATTGTGATAACCCAACGCTTCGGCAATCTGCGCGCCGACCTTGACGACGGGGTTGAGGGCCGTCATCGGATCCTGAAAGATCATGGCGATTTTTTCGCCGCGATACACGCTTCGCATCTGCACCTCGGGAAGCTCAAGCAGATTGACCCCTTCTACCTCGATGCTGCCGCTTGAAATCTGCCCGACCTTGGGCGGGAGAAGCCGCAGAATGGCCAGAGCGGTCGTCGTCTTGCCGGCGCCCGTCTCCCCGACGATGCCGATAGACTCCCCCTTGTTCAGCTCAAAGCTGATGCCATTGACGGCGCGTACTGTCTCGAGGTCGGTTTTGTAAAGGACCCCCAGATTTTCTACCTTTAACATAGGATTCTTTTTTTCCATTCCATTCACCCCCTGCTCAGTCCTTGAGACGCGGATCAAGCGCGTCGCGCAGGCCGTCGCCCAAAAGCTCGAACGACAGGGCCGTCGCCACCAGCGCGATGCCCGGGAAAATCATCAGATACGGGCTTGAACGCATGAACTCTCGCGCGCCAGTCAGCATGCTGCCCCATTCCGGCGTTGGAGACTGCACGCCCAGGCCCAGGTAGGACAGGCCGGCGGCCGACAGGATGGTGCCGGAGATGGTGCGCGTCGTCTGTACGATGATGGGGCCGATGCCGTTGGGCAGGATGTGCTTGATAATGATGCGCGCGTCTGAGGTGCCGCAGGCGTGCGCCGCCTCGACGTATTCCATCTCAACGACCGTCAGCACTGAAGATCGGACAATTCGTGTAAAGACCGGCGCATAGGAAATGGTCAGCGCGATCAGCAGGTTTGTCATGCTTGGCCCTAGCGCCGCGACGACGCACATGGCCAAAAGGGTGGACGGCAGGCTGGTCAGCATGTCCATAAAACGCATGATGATTTCATCCAAAATGCCGCCGTAGTACGCCGCGATGGCGCCTAATACGCCGCCCACGATAAGAGCGATGCCCGACACGATGACACCGATGAAAAGCGAAATTCTGGTGCCGTACACAACGCGCTTGAATACGTCGCGCCCGAACTCGTCCGTCCCGAACCAGTGCGAAGCGCTCGGCCCCTGCAGACGGTTGGCCGCATCCTGCTTGATACACTCTGAATAAGGCGCGATAACCCCGGCCAGTATGGCGACAATAAGGAAGAAAATGATAACCCACATGGCGATCATCGCGCTTTTGTTTTTCCTTAGCCGACGGAAAACCTCTTTAGCAAAGCTCTGCTGCTTGCCTTCGTACATTTCCTGGCCCTCGACCAGCGCTGTATTCTGCTTCTGTTTGCTCATGCTTTCCACCCCTTATCTCGCATACTTCGCTTTGATGCGCGGGTCGGCAAAGGCATAAAGGAGGTCAACCAGCAGCATACAGGTGCAGAACAGAAAGGCGTAAAATACCGTAGCTCCCATAGTACAGGGGATGTCCTTCTGGCGGATCCCCTGCACCAGAAGCGTGCCAAGGCCCGGCAGCGAAAAGATGGATTCGGTGATAACCGCGCCGCCCAGCAGCCCGCCGAAGTTGGTGCCCACAACAGTGATGATGGGCAGGGCCGCGTTCTTCAAGGCGTGGCCAAAAACAACATTCTTTTCGGGCGCGCCCTTGGCGCGGGCA
>CAJMOV010000121.1 GCA_905215125.1 uncultured bacterium
TGAGTGATGGACAATTCTCAGGGCAGGCATTCTTTGATAAAATTTTCTTTGCTTTCTAATTTTTTACTATTTTTATTTTTGCTTAACGCCGGTCTGTGATTTAATATATCCTTTTGCCGCAGAAGACTGCCGGCGGGCTCGGCCGCATCAGGAAAACAGAAAAGGCCCGCTTTCCTGCCAATGCAGAAAGCGGGCCCTTTCGCCAGATATCGCAGGGCAGAGGTTTACCCTGCCTTGCTTCCTTAATTCGCGTTTTTAAACTGTAACTTCGTTAAAGGTGGTCGCACCTTCCAGAACAACGGTATTGGAATACCCGTAATGCCGCAAACGATTTTGCAGGAAATAGGCCCGTTTGCCGCGCACACAGACGAGCAGCAGCTTTTCCTCTTTACCGACGCCGGGGATTTCGCCATTGACATCGGTCAGGTTGACAAAGGTAGCTCCCGGAATCGAAGGCGCGGGGGCAACGTCAATAACGCGATAGCCTTCTGCCCTGCCCGCCAGGTATTCCGCCGGCGTCATGCTGACGAGCTCCCCGCTCAGCTTGTTCATCAGGATGTAAACGGCCTGGACAAAGGGATGGATAGCGGTCGAGAACGGCGGGGCATAGGCAAAATCGGCATTTTCAAAATCGTCGAGCGTCGCTTTCATGTTGATGCCCATGACGGCGATGTCGACCATCTTATCAACAGCGCCGGCGCCCAGCACCTGCACGCCCAGCAATCGGCGTGTCTTTTTATCGGCGATCAGCTTTGTGATAAACTGGTTGGCGCCGGGGTAATAATGCGCCTTGTCGTCGGTGACCGCCAGGGCGGTGACGACGTCATAGCCGGCGTCGCGCGCCTGCGCCTCAGTCAGGCCGGTGCGCCCGCAGCTGATGCCCGGCAGCTTGACGACACCGGTCCCCAGAACGCCGGGATAGCTTTTGTCCGCGCCCATCAGGCACTGGGCCAGCGTGCGCCCTTCCAGGTTTGCGGAGGATCCCATGGCCGACCATTGCCGCCGGCCGGTGATGCGGTTGCGCACCAGCGCGCAGTCGCCAGCAGCATAGACGTCGGGAAGGGATGTCGCCATATGGTCGTCTACGACGATAGCTCCTTTGACCATTTCAATGCCGGTGTCCTGCAAAAAAGCGGTGTTGGGCCGGATGCCGACCGACAGAATGACCATCTGGCATGGCAGATCCCCCTTGTCGGTGCGCACGCCGGTTACGCTGCCGCCGCCCAAAAACATCTGCGCGCCCGTCGACGTCAAAACGCGGATGCCCGCCTTTCCCAGCCTGCGCTGGACATACGCGGCCATCTCCGGGTCAAAGATGTTGGGCATAATCTGATCTGCAAAATCAATGACCGTTACTTCTACGCCCTGCGCATGCAGGTTTTCCGCCGCTTCCAGACCGATAAAGCCGCCGCCGACCACGACGGCCTGCCTGACGGCCCGCCGCGCAATAGCGTCGCGGATACGGATGGCGTCGTCCGGCGTGCGCATGACAAAAATACCGTCCTGCTCCACCCCTTCAACAGGGGGCACAATGGACGACGCGCCTGTGGCAATGATCAGCTTGTCATAGCCCATCCTTTCCTCGGCCAGGGTTTCGACGTCGCGGACCGTCACCTGCCTGGCCTTTGCGTCAAGCGCCACGGCTTCACGCCCGGTCAGGACGTTGACGCCGGTCAGAGCGGCGTATTTCTGCGGGGTGTTGACAATCAGCTCGTCGCGGCTGCGGATGAAGCCGCCGACATAATAAGGCAGACCGCAGCCGGCATAGGATATGTCCCTGTCACGGGTAATCAGCGTGACGCTGGCGCCGCGATCGGTGCGCTTGAGCTTGGCGGCCGCTTTGGTCCCTGCGGCAACGCCGCCAATGACGAGTATGTTCATAGCTTGACCTCCTGTTTCTTTTAGGGGTGTTTTTATTGTTATTGTATAATGGCGGCCGCAGCCAAGTCAAGCGGCGCGGAAAAGCAAAATCGCGGAAGGCCAGCCGTCCTGGCTTTGCTTCCGCGATTGCTTCCTGTTGTATGCTTTGGGGTTGGGCGGACGGCGGGTGATCGGGCTGATCGCGCCCCAGCTGCCGCGTTTCTGCCTGTCCAGCTCACGCTTTTTGCGCTTGGACAGCTTTTCATATGGGATGTGCTTTTGCATCGTATCCTCCTGCCTTTCCGCTTGGAAGCATAGCAGAAACCGCCGCCGGAGTAAAGGAATTTCCGCGCGATGTAACACAAATGTAAAGGGCCGCCCCGGGGCGGCCTGGCATTAACGGTATTTTTCAACAAAATAAGCGAGAAAATCGGTTAGCTCGGGCTTCCCCTTTTCTTCGTCGATATACTGTGTATAATGCTCTTCCAGCACGTCGGGCGGCACGGTTGTCCAGGCCGATTCAATGCACAGGCGCATGGCGCGCTCCATGCTGCCCGGCGTCGCCTGGAACTTTTCGCGCAGGGCGGGATAGATGTAATTGGTCATATCGGTCATGCGATCGGGACAGTCAATGCCGAGCAAAATCGCCTCGACAATGTATTTGTGCCCGATACGTTTGCCGGAAATGCCTATTTCCCCCATTTCAAAGCTGATGGCGCGCCTAAGGCTTTTTCTTTTCTGCGCTGCGATATCAACTATCGCGTCGCTGTCCTCCGGCAGCGGATCGTCAAAATGCGGACGCATTTTCCGCAGGAAGTCCAGAACGATACGCGGCCCTTCCGTGTCATAGCCGGGGGCCATTTTGTCGATGATAAAATCGCTGCCGTTGCGGCGCACAAACTGCAGTGTGACTGGGCTGCTGGTACGTGTTGTCGTCACGATATAGGGTCGGTAAGGCAGATCCATCCCCCTGATGCCCTTCAAAAAGCTGGTGCCGTCCCCCTCGCGCAGCTCCAAATCCAAAATAACGGCGTCCGGCGGGGCGAAGCGGGCCAGCCGCAGCGCTTCAGCGGGGCTGCCGGCTATGCCGGATATCTCGGCGTCCTCTGCGTCTTTAAAGCAGCGCTTGAACCGGGCGACCTCGTCCGCATCATCCTCTACAAGCAGTACCCGCATTTTTTTCGGCCGTTTAGCGCGCGGCTTATATTCTTTTCCATGCAGCTCCGGCGATGCTTTTCCCTGTCCGGCTTGGTCGCAAAGCATATGCTCCATAATATGCCCCTCCCTTCTGCCCTATATTTTACATGATCCGCCCGGTTGTGACAAGATGACCTTCATGTCCTTTCAAACGACAAAAATCGTCATTATTTGCTGCGATTCGCGCGTCAAGGCCGCTGTTTTTCTTGTGATTTGGAAGTAAAATAGCAAATTTAAAAAGTGTACATTTTTCTTCCCCTCTCCGCTTTTTATTCCGACATTTTACGACAACAAATTACGACAGCATTTCCCCGGCGCTTGTGTTATCCAGATAGTGGTAACTACCAAAAAAGGGGGACGCCGCCATGGGATTCTGGGAGACCCTGCTGGATTACCTGTATCATTTCGGGGCTTAACTGATATAAAGCGCATATGGGCCTTGCCGCCAATGCGCTTTTTTATTTGAACCTCATTGAAGCTGTGTTGTAGTTTCCTTATTTTTCCTGTGTAATTAGAGCAAGCTATTTTGCAAATCTAAAAGCAAAGGAGAAAAGGTGACTTATGCAATTGGATAAGGTCCTGCTGGGAAGCCTGCTCGCCATTCCCACCTGGATGATTTTACACCGCAGCTTGTTTCCCGGCCGCTTTGGAAAGGGTGCCGGCCCGCTGCGCTTTGTCCTTTGCGCGGCTTTTCTGATCGCGGCCCAAGCTGCATATCAATATTATCTGGACTTTCTCCCGTCGCCTCTGCTCGTTGTTATGACCTATTTTGCGCTTTTCAGCGCCGCTTTACAGGAGCGGGGCTTAACGCTGCTTGCCGAAGCTGCTTTGTCGTATTCCTTCAGCGTCGTTCTGGGCGCGGCTGCCGCCGCCCTTGCCAGCATGATATGCCTTTTTATCCTTCAATCAAGCAGCATGTACCTTATCTATTTTTTAAAAGCCGTTTTGCAAACGGCTATGCTGTTGATCCTCACAAGGTTCTGCCGGAATCGTCGGCTGGATCTCTCCCCCGTTCTGGACGGATATTCCGGCCCGCTGATTGCGGTTTATTCATCTTATTTTATCAGCTCCTATGCTGTCGTGCGCCTGCTTAACCTGAAGGACAGCCCTGCCTTGGGCGCAGCCATTCTTCTGAATATCCTGCATTCATCTGCCTTTGTTCTTTTCTGGGCTAAGGACAAGCTGGCCCAGCGGCGGCAAAACGCGAAAGCCGCCTGTGAGCTGAGCAACACCCTGATTGCAAACGATCTCCTCACAGAATCGCTCCATGCGCAGGAGACGCTGCTCCACCGCTACCGCAAGCTCGTGCCCGGCGCTGGTATTTCCATCGGCCTTTTGCTGGATCACCTGAGCCGGCATCCGTCAGATCCTGCGGCAAAGCAGGAGCTTCAGACGCTTGCCCGGCAATATGCGGAAATGCAGCGCGAAATGGGGATCGACGCGCAAATGGAAATTATCCGCGGCATGGGGTATGGAAGCTGCGGGCATCTCATTACCGACGGGATGCTTTACGGCCTGATGGCCGAAGCCGCCCGCCGGAGCATCCATGTGCTTTTTCACCCGCAGGCGCCGCTGACCGTTCTGGAGGGGACGGTTTCCCTATCCAGGGCCGGCAATGCCGTGAGCGACCTTTTGAGCAACGCCATTTACTGGGCCGGAGCCGGCAAAGCTCCTGTCGGGCGCGTCCTTCTGCACATGCAAATGGCCGAAGGCGTCTTTGTCGTGTCGGTGTACGACAACGGCCCGGCCTTTCCACTGTCTGTCCTCAGCCAAATCGGCCGGCGCGGTGTGACGACGCGGGAGGATGGCAGCGGCAACGGCCTTCCCGACGTACTGGAAATGCTGCTTTCCTGCGGCGGCAGCCTGGATATCGTCGAGCTTCCGCCCGAGGATCTCTATACAAAAGCGGTGCGTCTCAGGTTTGACGGCGAAGGGCTTTTTTCCGTGGATTCCAGCCGCGCCGGCGCGCAGCGCTGCCTGACCATCCGCGAGCAAATCTCCAGCTGCACCGATAAAATTGAAATATAAGCCGATTAAATATAAGCCGATTATTTTTTAAATAAAATATCAAATTTATATTTCCTCAGCAGTATTTTTAATGATCGAGCAATTTTCACAGTCATTCATATTCAAAAGCAGCCGCTTTTCCTTATGGAAAACGGCTGTTTTTTCTCTGCAATTCTGATATACTAGAGGCATGGAAAAGGAGTGAAGCAACATGCTGTTTATTTGTTACCCGAAGTGCACCACCTGCCAAAAAGCGCAAAGGTGGCTGGAAGCCCAGAACGTCGCCTTTGAAATACGGGATATCAAGCTGCAAAACCCCACTGAGGATGAGCTGCGCGCTTGGCACAAGCTGAGCGGCCTGCCGCTGCGGCGTTTCTTCAACACCAGCGGCGTGCAGTACAAAGCCCTTGGTCTCAAGGACAAGCTGCCGGGGATGAGCGAGGACGAGCAATACGCCCTTCTTGCAACCGACGGGATGCTGGTCAAACGCCCCATCCTGGTGGGGGACGGCTTCGCCCTGCCCGGCTTTAAGGAAGCCGAATGGGCGGAAAAAATCCGGTAAATAAAAAACAGCGGCTGCGCCGCTGTTTTTTATTGCGCGGGATAAGCGATTTTCAGCGTCTCCCCATCCAGCGCAGCGCCGGGACCGCGTGTGATGGCAAGCGCCTCCCCTTCGGCAAAGCCGATGGTCTCGCCGTCGTGCAGCACGGCGCCGCTGTCCAGGACATAATAGGCGACGTTGTACAGGAAAGCGTGCAGCTCCTCCGGCCCGGCCGCGGCGTCCAGCACTTCAATTTCATCAAAGCCAAAGCTCTTCATGCCATAGGTATAGCCGCAAAGGCGTCCGTTATCCTGATACAGGCCGAAATAAATCCAGTCGAGCAGCGGCAGCTCGCCGTCGCGCTGTCCGGCGCAGACGTCGATATAGAACTGCGGCTGCAAAACCGTCGCGCCGGTGTAAACGCCCAGGGCATTTTTCTGCCTGCAGCAGGAAGCGACAATTTTGCAGTGCAGCCTGCCCGCCTCTATCGGCCCCCTTCCATGGGGCAGAAGGGCGACCAGCAGATGGGCGCGATGGCCCTTGACCGTCTGGACGGCATCGGGCCACAGATAATTATTTTGCGCGTTCTGCTCG
>CAJMOV010000122.1 GCA_905215125.1 uncultured bacterium
TGCAGCAGCAGGACACGGCGCGTCCCCATGGCCAGTGCCGCCAGGCAAAGGATCGTCAGCGCAAAAGGCCATATCGCAGCCTGCTGCGCCGGCTGCTGCACGTCGTTCAGCCCTCCGGAAATGCCGGGCTGCGGCAGGGGCTGCCAAAGGGAATCGTCCCCCCTGCCGTCCATCTGTTCCATTATGGCCGTTTCATCCGTAACCTCGACCAGTCCGCCGTACTGTTCCGCCAGCTGGGCGGCATATTCTTCCTCTGTGCCGGGAGCAACAGTGACCAGAACCTCTTCAGCATTGAGAATGAGAGTGACGTCCAGGATGTTGGGGTCATCCAGCGCACGCAGCGCCTGCGCCGCTTCCTCACGCTCAACATAGGAATACCGGCAGTCAAAAAAGGTGACAAGGCAGGTCGGCGCCAGCATGTCGATGATTTCCTGCCGCCGTGCGGCGTCAGCGTCGACAACGCCGATTTCCCAATAAGCGTAAACCACCTCTTCTCCGTTTTCTTCGCGTAGTTCGCCGCCACCCTCGTAAGCGTAAGCGACGTCGTCAGGATAACCGTTCTGCGCCCAATATTTGTCCGGATCGGTGATGTCTCCCCGGCCCTCGGCCCCGTCGGACAGTCGAGGGGCTGCCGTCGCGCCGTTCTGCGCGCCTTCCATAGGATCATACTCCCCCGCTTCGGGCTCCTGCACGGCGGCGTCCTCGGCCGCAGCGGCGGCCGGCAGCAGGAGCAGTGCCAGCAACAAGGCCAGCGTACGGATTAAAACATTCTTTTTCACAATAAGCCTCCTTTTAGGGAATCCCGCAGGATGCCGATGGCTCGGCGGTATCTCCACAACACAGTGCCCAGGGGCAGGGACAGGATAACGGCAATTTCGCGGAACGTCAGACCGCCGTTGAGATGCAGCGCGACAATCTCACGCAGCGCGGCAGGCAGGGCGGCGACGGCGTTCTCCACATCCATGACGGCGGCGCGATCCTCATCCGCGGCGGGCAGCTGCGTCCCCAGCCCCTCCAACGACACATGCTCTTCCCGCCTGCGCAGCTGGTCGATGGCCAGGTTGTGCGCCATGCGGAATAGATAGGCGCGCGGATTTCGAATATCCTCCCCCGGCGGGGAACGGAAAAGCCGCACGAATAACTCCTGCAAAGCGTCTTCCGCCTGCCCCCGATCCCCGACGATACGCAGGATAACCGTGTAAAGGGGAGTGGCCATTTCGCGGTAAAGGTCTTCAAAAGCGTGCCCCTCCCCCTGCCGCAAAGCGGCGAAGCAGGCCGAAAGCTGTAAATTGGTCACCCTGTCCCTCCTTTTCCTGTGGCGTTCAGCAGTATACTCCTGTATCCTCTATGACGCACGCGCAGATTGTTTTATTGGCATCCCACAATTTTTTTCTTCCGTTTTCGAAAAAGATATAAATTATTTTTATCTAAAGCTATTGACTTTTCCTTTGGCATATGATATCCTCTTACTCGTGCTAGACAAACGAAGGGAGAATGTCAGATGAGCGTCCGCCGTTACCCGCGAATGATGTACATGTGCATGGACATGGCCGCGATGCCGATGTCTATGATGCGCTGCGCGCAATTCGCGTCGATGCTCTCTGACACAACGCCGGCTGCCTGACATGGGCGCACGGCGGCAGGGCAGGAAGCAGAGATGCTCCCTGCTTTTTTGTTTTTACATCCCAAACGGACGGAGGTAAACCCACACATGATCGAGCTGAAAAACGTCAGCAAGACCTTTGTGTCCCCTTCCGGCAGCGTCGAGGCGGTGCGCGATGTCAGCCTGTCAGTCAGCCGGGGCGAAATTTTCGGCATCATCGGCCTGTCGGGCGCGGGCAAGTCAACACTGGTGCAGTGCATGAACCTGCTGCAAAAGCCGGACAGCGGGACCATCACCATCGACGGCTGCGAGCTGACGGGGATGCACGAGCGCGAGCTGCGCCTGCGCCGCCGGGGCATCGGCATGATATTCCAGCATTTTAACCTGATGGCATCCCGCACGGTAAGGCAGAACATCCGCTTCCCACTGCTCAAAAGCGATATGACCCGCCGGCAGCAGGAAGACCGCGTCACCGAGCTCTTGGAGCTTGTCGGACTGCCCGACAAGGCCGACGCCTACCCCTCCCAGCTTTCGGGCGGACAGAAGCAGCGCGTCGCCATCGCCCGCGCGCTGGCGCCCAATCCCAAGGTCCTGCTGTGCGACGAGGCGACAAGCGCCCTCGACCCGCAGACAACCCGCAGCATCCTGCGCCTTTTGCGTCAGCTGGGGGGCAAGCTGGGGCTGACCATTGTCATCATCACCCACGAAATGGCTGTTGTCAAGGAGATTTGCGATCGCGTCGCCGTCATGCAAGGGGGGCAAATCGTCGAACAGGGAGACGTTTATTCCGTCTTTTCCTCTCCGCGGCAGCCTATCACGCGCGAGCTGGTCGGCGCCGCCACCCATTTGCAGCAAATCGACGAGCTGCTGGCCTCCGGCTCTTCCGCCGTGCTGCCTAAGCCGGGCCAGCGCCTGCTGCGGCTGACCTATAACGCACAGAACGTGTCCGACGCGCTCATCTCAACGGCTTCGCGCGACTTTGGCGTCAACATCAGTATCATCTTCGGCAACATCGAGCTGGTACAGAACGCCCCGCTGGGCGGCCTGGTCGTCATCGCCGACGGCGACGAGCAAAGGCTTGACGAAACCATCGCTTACCTAAAGCAAAACCATGTGGGAGTGGAGGTGATTTTAGATGGCAGAGCTTCTTCAAAAAATCATTCCTAATGTGATGGAAAAGCTGCCTGAGCTGTGGGAGTGCTGCGGTGAGACGCTTGTCATGCTGCTGGTATCGGGGGTCATTTCCTTTTTCATCGGCCTGCTGCTCGGCGTTGTGCTGACCGTGACGCAGCGCGGCGGCATCCTGCAAAGCACCGTGGTCTTTACCATCATCGACAAGACCATCAATATTCTGCGCTCCATCCCCTTCATTATTTTGCTGTTCGCCCTCATCCCGCTGACGCGCCTTATCGTCGGCACAGCCATTGGAACGCGGGGCGCCATCCTGCCGCTTATCTTCGGCACCGTCCCCTTCTTCACCCGCCAGATTGAAAGCGCCCTGTCCGAGCTGAGCCCCGGCCTTATCCGCGCGGCGCAGTCGATGGGCCTTGGCCCGGTCGACATCATCCTGCGCGTCTACCTGCGCGAATGTATCCCCGGCATCGTCCGCGCCACGACCATCACCTTTGTCAGCCTGGTCGGCCTGACGGCTATGGCCGGCGCCGTCGGCGGCGGCGGGCTGGGCGATTTCGCCATCCGTTACGGCTACCAGCGCAACCAGATTGACGTCACATACGTCAGCGTCATCATCCTGCTTCTGCTTGTCAGCCTGCTGCAGGGACTGGGAAACGCCATCATCCGAAAAACGACACATTAGAGGAGGAAAACAACATGAAAAACTGTAAGCTCACCTTACTTATCACACTGATTCTGGCGGCCGCCCTGGTTCTGTGCGCCTGCTCGGGCGGCGAGCAGGGCCAGACGGGCCAGGACGGCCAGGAGGAAGAGAACACCGTCATCAAGCTGGGCGTCGTCGGCGAAAGCAACGACGAATGGCAGCCCGTCATCGAAGCCCTGGCGGAGGAGGGCATCACCCTTGAGCTGGTCAAATTCTCCGAGTACTCCCTGCCCAACCAGGCGCTGGCCGACGGCGAAATCGACCTCAACTCCTTCCAGCACTATGCTTATCTGGAGCAGGAAATCGCCGACAAGGGCTTTGACCTGACCGTCATTTCCGAAAGCATCATCGCGCCCCTCGGCCTGTATTCCGACAAAATTTCTTCTGTCGACGAGCTGAAGGAGGGCGACAAAATCGCCCTGCCCAGCGACGCCACGAACGGCGGCCGTTCGCTGAAAATCCTGGAGCAGGCCGGGCTCATCACTGTCGACCCCGAAGCCGGCTACACCCCCGAGCTGGGCGATATTACCGACAACCCGCTCAACCTTGAGTTTGTCGAGGTGGAAGCCGCCCAAACCCCCGCCCTGCTGCCCGACGTCGCCGCCGCCTTTATCAACGGCGCTCACGCCGTCGATCACGGCCTTGTCCCCAGCGAGGACGCCATCTATCTTGAGCAGGTCAACGAAGGCAGCGACAACCCTTACATCAACGTCATCGTCGCCCGAACTGAAGACAAGGACAACGAGCTGTATCAAAAAGTAATCGATGCCTATAAGACCGACGAGGTGGCCCAGGTCATCGCCGACGCCTATAAGGGCGCCTATCTCCCGACCTGGCAGTAGTAAAAAAACAGCGCCGTACAGCCTTGTCTGTACGGCGCTATTGGCCCTATTCCGTATAGAGGGATTTTCCGAAGCGATAGGCCCTTTCCAGATGGCCGGTTTTTTCAATTTCCGGTTTTCCATTTGTTGCGCCGCAGCCCCCGGCCAACACCATCCCCTTATCGTGAAAGCCGACGTACTGCACAAGGGCAAACCGGTAATAGGCCACCGCCTGCTCAAAGGTCCAGAAAAAATCGTCAGCTGCGGTCATGAGCAGGGCGCAGTCCTTATCTGGATATTTTTCATACCGTCCCAAGGGTGGGGCGGGATCATACTGAGCGATGCAGTAAAACCGTTCGAGCATAGCCTTTAGCCGGGCGGGAAAGGTCCAGAAATACAGCGGCGCGGCAAGCACAAGCAGATCCGCCTGCTGGATTTTAGGAATAAGGTCGTGAAAGGCGTCCTTTTGCACACAGGGCTTACCGTAGCGGCAGGCGTTACAGCCCAGGCAGCCCCGCACCTCGTTCTGCACAAGGGAAAAGGCTTCGACACTGTGTCCTGCCTCTGAGGCTCCGCAGATAAAGGCGTCGGTCAGCCGGGCAGTGTTGCCGTTGCGCCGCCCGCCGCCGATGACGACGAGAATATTTTTCAACTGTCATTCCCCCTTCTTTGTGTCAGCTTGGCGCATTAAGATGGATTATTTATCGCTCCGCCTGTACAACAGGACGGGGTTTTGCTATAATCAAGTTGTATTTTTCAGAAAGAAGGCCCAAAAATGCCGGACGTCCACCCGACAAAAAAGCTCATCTTTGACGCCATCGAGCGGCTTATCCTCAGCCAGGGCTTCGATGCCGTGACCTTTTCCGAGCTTTCGCGGCTCTGCTACCTGCAGCCCAGCGGCATTATCTATTATTTCAAAAGCAAGGACAACATGCTGCGCGAGTTTTTTGCCTACATCCACGACCGCAACCTGTCAGACGAGTCTCTTGATGAGCTCATCGACGCGAAGCATCCCGTCGCATCCTTCTGCCGTATGGTGGACGAAGAGATTATGTCGCAATCCGGGCCGCTCAGCCGTGTTCTGCTGGGCTATACCCTTTCTTCCGGCGACAGCGCTTCGGAAATCGCACAGTTTACATCGGATTTGGTTCGCAGCTCTATTGACAAAATTGTGTACACCCTTGAGCGCTTCCGCACTCTGGACATTTTTGAGCCGTCGCGTTATGACGCCAGCCTGTGCTGCTTTATTTACTCCGCACTGGGATATGGGTATCTCGGCTTTATCGACTGCCAGCCTTCCCCTGCCCTGGGCGAAGCGCTGGGTGGCCGGCGTCTGGCCGAAACCCTCAAGCGTTCTTTCTTAAAGGACGGGCTATACCCGCCTTCAGACGCTTCGGCGGAGTAAAAACGGCGCCCATGTGCGCCCCTCGTCCCCACGCAGCGCCCATTCCAGCAGCTTGCCCTCGTAATCCCGGACGCGGCTTTCCACCGCATCGCGGCCGCTTTTCTGTTGGATCCCCTGTCTCCAGCAGCTCTGCGCCCTCCTATGCCAGCTCGAGCGCCCACAGCACCATGCTCCGCCCCTGGATCAATGGCCTTTAGCCCTGCAAGTAAATCGCAGTCCTGTGAAAAAAGCACCCGGCTCCTGCGTTTTATTTTCCGCCCTGCTTCCTCCAGCCAGTCCAAGGCTGTCCCCTTCCTTCCGCCAAATCGCTCTCTGCATCATATCATACCCTCCCCCGCCTTGCAAGCACATATGGCACATATTTGCCGAAGGATCCCGCTTTTGCTTGACATTTGCTCGAAAATAGTGTATCTTATTGAGGTCATATGAATATGGAGATGTATCGAAGTGGTCGTAACGAGGCTGACTCGAAATCAGTTGACGGGTCAAACCGTCCGGGGGTTCGAATCCCTCCATCTCCGCCA
>CAJMOV010000123.1 GCA_905215125.1 uncultured bacterium
TCAGTGTTCTCATCGGTCTTTTCCTCCTGTTTTTTATTTTGGACATTGTCCATTCGCATAATATCAAAAGTTTTGCTTCCTTGCAAGAGGTTTTGCCGCATTGTAACACAAGTGTAACATTACCTCTTGTTTGGGTTGCGCTGCCCTTGATTTCTGCTGCGAGAAATAGATTAACAGATAGCCGGAACTTTTGCAATAGGTTTCGGCCTTTTGTAACACAACTGTAATGTGAGCGGCTTACAGCCCGCCGCCAGCTGAACGCAGCAGCATTTTTTCCATGGTCTTGGAGGCGCGTTTTGCGCTGTCGCTGAGGGCATGGGTGTAGATGGCCGTCGTCTTGAGGTTGCTGTGGCCCAGCTGCGCCGAGACGTCGGCCAGGCTGAAGCCGGCGGACAAAAGCAGCGTCGCCGTGCTGTGCCGCAGAGAGTGCAGCTTGCGGTGGGGCAGGTCATATTTTTTCAGGAACATCCGCCAGGTTGTCGTGACGCTGTCGGGCGACATGGGCACACCCCCTCTCCCGGTGAACACGGGCATATTGTCCCGCGCCGGGTTTTTTTGCGCCTGTTCCTCGCGCCACAGGCGCAGGAGGTCGAGCACCTGCTGGGGTACATACAGGGTGCGGATGCTTTTGGGGGTCTTGGTGCTTTTGATCTGCGTCTGCTGGCCGGCCAGCTTATATTGGGATTTTGTGACGTTGACGGCGCCGGTTTTCATGTCGATATCCTCCCAGCGCAGGGCGAGAAGCTCGCCGCGGCGCATACCGGTGAACAGGGCCATGGTGACGAGACAACGCCATTTGACAGGCTCGGCAGCCAGGCAGCACAGCAGCTTTTCCGCTTCCTTGACGGTATAGAACTGCACCTGCGGCTCTTCAATGCGGGGCAGGCGGATTTTTTCCGGCCGGCACGGGGAGCTTTCCAGCACGTCCAGGTCAACGGCCAAGGCGAAAACCGAACGCAGCACGCTGTAAATTTTGTGGATGGTGCGGGGCTTCAGGCGTCCGCCCTGCCCGCCGCAGCGCGCGCTGGGATCGGCCAGCGCGTCGATGAGCAGCCGCACGTCGCGGGTTTGTATGTCGCACAGGCGCATGTGTCCCATCCTGGGCAGGATGTGGGTCTGCATAACCTGCTCGTAGGCGTGCATGGTGGTCGCGGACAGGTGGCCCTGGCGGTTGTCCAGGTAAAACCGGCAGAACTCGTCCATGGTCTGCTGCGCGTCGCCGACGCGGCCGCCGGATAAAACGATGCGCTCATAGCGCGCGGCCGCTTCCTCAACGTTCTGGCGCAGGGCGTCGCCGGACAGGCCGGACGGCGGACGGTAGGTCGTGCTGACGATGATCTGGCGGCCGTTTTCGTCATAGCCGGCCGACACGCGGATGCGGGCTGTGATTCCTTTTTGCCCGCTGCGGTAAGTGATTGCTGCCATGAAAAAATACCTCCTATGATTCTCTCTATTTCACACGGATTTGGTCCGTGTAAAAAGACAAAGTTGACATTATAAAGACAAATTATAAAACGAATTTCTTTATTTTAATAGAATTCTTAAAGATTTTATGAGAATGGACAATGGTCCGAAAAAAATGAAAACAACACAAGGAGGAACCACATGAGAGCGCTTAAAAAAATGCTGGCAGCTTCCGTTGCTGTGGCTACAATGTTCTCCATGACCGCATTCGCTTCGTTTAAGGATGAGGATGCAATCAACACCGACCTGCTGTCAGACGTAGAGCTGCTGACCGCCCTGAAGGTTATCCAGGGCGACACGCAGGGCAACTTCAACCCCGAAAAAGGCATCACCCGTGCCGAAGCCGCCAAAATGATTTACGTCCTCAAGATGAAGGGCAACGACGACGGCGCCAAGGGTTGGTCCGGCACCAGCGTCTTCAGCGATACAAAGTGGCACTGGGCCGAGGGCTATATCAATTACAGCGCCAACGTCGGCATTCTCGACGGCGTGGGCAACGGCCGCTTTAACCCCGAGGGTCAGATAACGGGTACCGAGCTTGCCAAGATGCTGCTCGTGCTGGCCGGCTACAAGACCGATTACACCGGCTTTGGTTGGCAGCAGGCCGTCATCGCCGACGGCGTGGACGCCGGACTGTTTGATGAGTATGACATCAATTACAGCGCCGCCGCCCCCCGCCAGTGGGCCGCCAAGCTGTTTACCAACACCATCAATGTCGTCCGCAAGCCGATTTATATCATGGGCGATATCGTCAGCTACGGCGACACCTATGGCCAGTCCAACCTGGAAATGGTCACCAAGGAAGGCATTGTGACGGCCACCCGCGACATCGCGCTGGACGCCACCCCTGCCAACAATGAAAACGGCGAAAACAAGTACAGCGCCGTCAAGGTCGGCAGCGACACTTTCCTGCTCGATTACGACATTCCCGACAACATGCTGGGCCAGAAGGTCACCTTCATCACCAAGGGTGAACCCTCCACTTCCGGCAGCAACACCGTCAAGGTTTACGGTGTGTCTGCCGTCAAATCCACCATGGCCGAGGTCAGCTTCGACCAGATCACCGGTAAGACCGTCAGCGGCAAATATGTGATGACGGTTGACGGCACCGAGTACACCTATGAGAACGCTGACAAGACCCTGACCACCTACGTCAACTATGCCCCGGCCACCGCGCTCAAGGTTTCCGAGCTGAGCAATCAGCTTTCGAGCAACACCGTCAAGCTGATTGATACCGACGGCGACGACCTGTTTGACACTGCGCTGATCGCCGAGACCAGCTATGCCAAGGTCAGCCAGCTCAACGCCGACAAGAACACCTTTAAGACTGTCGACGGAACCGCCTTCGACGCCAATGTCCTGAACAACGAAGACGAGTTTGCCCGCTACAGCTTTAAGGACACCATCGCCAAGGACGACATCGTCGCCATCACCCCGAACTTCTCCGATGGCAGCGAGCGCTATGACGTCGCCCTGGCCAGCACCCTGGAGGGCAAGGTCTCCAGCTTCTCCACCGGCAAGGACGGCAACATCAATTCCGTGACCATCGACGGTGAAAAGTACACCTTCGCTTCCAAGAACCTCTTCCCCTCCGGCATCTACACCGACGCCATGACTTCCCATCAGTACTATTTCACCGACGGCAAGCACATCGTGTTCTCCAAGGGCGAGCTGAACGCCTCGGCTGAGGATCAGAGCAACCTGGCCCTGGTCGTCGACGTCGCCAAGGTTCAGAACACCGACACCTTCGGCAACCCCATCGCCGACAGCTTTACGCTGAAGGTCCAGATCGTCAAGAACGACGGCAAAAACGAAATCCTCGAGTATAACGTTCCCGCTACCACCACGGGCACCGTCATCGGCACCAATGCAAACAACGGCGCCAAGAACTATGACGCTGTCAACGCCAAGAAGGGCAAGCTGGTCGAGTACGTCATGAAGGACGGCAAGGTCTACTTTAAAGAGCTGGCCTCTGTCGCCACCGGCGATATCACTGTGAAGACCGCCACCGGCGTGCTGCGTTACACCCCCTCCACCGGTCGTGTGGCCGACGTCACCATGAGCGGCAGCACGGTACAGGATACCCACGCCACTTACCTGACTGACGAAAACAGCTACTTCTTCGTGCAGTCCAGGGACAAAGAAGGCAAGACCGTCTACTCTGTCGTCAAGGCCAGCGAGCTGAAGGGCATCACCACCGGCACTGTTGTCGGCGCTCAGCTGGGCGTCACCAAGGGCATGCCCGTCCTGCGCTACGGCCACCTCGTCCTGGACGGCGTTATCCCCGGGCAGAGCGTGCAGGGCAACATGGCTCTGGGCACCAACGACTACACCATCAGCCGCGACAATGAGAACGACCGCTGGGTCATCAACTTCAAGGTCAGCGACATGGAAGGCGCTGAAAAGACCCTGACCATGCACGGCAGCTTCAGCGACTACGCTGCGCTGAGCAACGTCACCACCCGCATGAACTCCTTTAACGGCAAGCTCATCGAGTACACCGAGACCGACGGTATCGTCAATCTTCAGGACGGCGTCAAGCTGGGCTTTACCGGATTCAACAAGGGCACGCTGACCGGCTACTCGGGCGGCACGGCCTATATCGGCAGCTTCTACACCGTTGACAACGACACCAAGATCTTCTACGTCGACGTCGACCAGACTGCTACCGACGGTGAAAAGGCGGTCATGACCTCCGGTTCTGGCCTGCCCCTCGCCGGCACCTACGACGAGGTTGACGATGACGAAATCGTCACCAAGCAGTACGAGAACAACGTGTATTACAAGCTGGTTGAAGGCACCACCCGCATCGACACCATCATCGTTGAAATCGACGGCGAGACGCTGGACGGCCCGAACAGCATTTTCTAAACAAAGATAGTTTCTGCCCCGCAAATCCTTTTATGCGCCCCGGAAAAGCTTCCGGGGCGCCCTTTTTCTTTAAGCAGCAATTTAAAAAAATGATGACGCAAGCCTTTTATTACTGGCCGTCTTGCAATCTTTTGACCGACGGGATATAATTTTTAAAATACCTCGTTTTCGCGTATATATTAAATAAGGAGAAAATTTCATGATTTTTAAACCGGCCGCGGCATCGGACGACTTTTCCGGCCCCTCCCCCACCCTGGCGCAAATCCTGCAGGCGCGCGAAGAACGCGCGGCGCGGCAGAAAAGGCTTTTGCGTCGGCCGGACGGTTGTCTCGTCTGCCTGACTGTCAACATGCCGGGTGCAGTTAAAAGCTGTCCGGCGAGCGAACGCATTTTTTCCTATGGCCGCCTGGCCCTTTACAGCACGCTGCCGATAAGCTATGCACAGGTACACGAGGGCCCCACCGGATACGAAGGGTATTTTACTGTCCAAGGCGATGCCCGAACAGTCAAAAGCCGCACCTGTGCGCTGGAAGACAATCATCCGCTGGGGCGGCTGTGGGACATGGATGTGTTGCTTCCGGGAGGACGTGCTCTGGGCCGGCGCGATCTCGGTCTGCCGCCCCGGCGCTGCCTGCTATGCAGGCAGGACGCAGTCATATGCGCCCGCAGCCGCGCCCATCCGGTAAACGATCTGCTGTCGGAAATAGGCCGCAGATTGTCCGAATGGGAAGCCGGACGATGACGGCGCAGATGATGGGTGCGCTGGCCCGCGCCGCGCTGGAGGCAGAGGTCGCCCTGACTCCCAAGCCCGGGCTTGTCGATCAGCGCAACAACGGCGCGCATGATGATATGGACCTGTCCCTTTTCCTGCGCAGCGCCCGGACGCTTGAGCCATGGTTTTGCCGGTTTGCCGAAATGGGCCGGCAAGCTCCCTCTTCCCTGCAGCCGGATCAGCTGTTTGCCTCGTTGCGCCGACCGGGACGGCAGGCAGAGCGGGACATGTATACCGCGACAGGTGGCGTCAACACCCATAAAGGGGTCGTTTTTTCTCTCGGATTGCTGTGCGCTGCCGGCGGAAGGCTGTGCAGCTCAGGACAAGCTGTAGTTTCTGACGCCCTTTGTCAGCTGGCTGCGGAAATGACGGCCGGGCTGTGCAAGCGTGAATTGCCAATGCAAGGCGGTAAATATGGCGCTGCCGGGGCACGGGGGGAAGCGGAAAGCGGCTTTTCCACTGTGCGGAATATTTCATTGCCGCGGCTTCGAGAATACCTGCGCGACAGACTCACCCTGGAGGAAAGCTGCCTGCGCACCCTTTTACATTTGATGGCCACAGTCCGTGACACCAACCTCCTGTCCCGCGGCGGCGTTCGGCAGGCACAGTGGGTCCGTAATCAGGCGTTATGGCTGTCGGGTCACTTTTCTCTTGATGCCTTGATGGATTTTGACGACCAAATGATCCGCCGCAGCCTTAGTCCGGGGGGCTGTGCGGATCTCATTGCCGTCACCCTTTTTTTATGGGCGATCGACACAGACATAACGCCGCAGGAGCTGGCGAAGAATATTCCCATAATACGATAAACCGTCCGGCAAGAGAAGATATCTTTTGAGGGGCAGGGGCTTTATTGTGTAAAAAAAATAGAATAAATATACACAAAAAGAAAAAAGATGCAAGACTTCAAATCTTGCATCTTTTTGATTAAATCAAAAAAATATTTTACATATTTTACCTATAGATGACAATTTTGTCATCAAAATGACCATAATATGCCCGTTTCGACAGCTTTCGACAGGGAAACGGAGAATGGACAATGTCCAAAATAAAAAACAGGAGGAAAAG
>CAJMOV010000124.1 GCA_905215125.1 uncultured bacterium
CTCCGGAAAATGATCCTGAGAACGCCAACTACAACCCTGTTACCATCAAGTTTGCCGGATACAACGGCGGCCGCGCCAAGGCGATTGCTAACGTCGGCCCCAAGAGCGCCCCTGCGCAGGTGCTCCCTGTTGTCACCAACCTGTATGCTACCGAAGTGATCGGCGACGATACTTCCCCCATCAAGGACAACGACGGCAAGTACCTGGTTAAAAACGCCGACGCTCTGGCCCTGAAGTCCAACGCCGCTGTCCGTCTGGTTGACGCCAACAACGACGGCAACCTGGATATCGCCTTTGTCACCACCCCGATCTATGGCACCGTTAAGTCCTTCAACGAGAGCCGCAACGACTTCTCCACCGGCGCCAAGTTCTCCAACCTGACCTTCAACACCAGTCGCAAGGCCGAGAACTTTGAAGACTACACCTTTGCCGACGACATTAAAAAAGATGACGTCATTGCCATCGATATCGATGTTCTGACCGGCGAGGCCCTCTTCACTGTCTCCAAGGTTGAAGCTGTCACCGGCGAGCTGACCAGCTACAGCACCACCGACAAGACCATCACCGTCGGCGGCACCACCTATAAGTTCTTCGGCGGCCTGTTTGACAATAGCAGTGTCACCGTTCCCACCTATGGCACCAGCGATCTGGGCAAAGACCTGACCCTGTACACCGATGGTAAGTACGTCCTTTCCGCCACCGATGGCAGCGGCCAGAGCCTGGGCACCAACTTCGCTTTCGTGCAGGATGTCAACGTCAAAGGCAACAGCAGCAACGGCATGGCCGAAGCTGGCAGTGTCCTGCGCGTCCAGCTGGTCCTGCCCGACGGCACCACCAAGATCTGCGATTACAGCAAGGACACCACCCTGGACAATAACACCTACTACCTGGAAAGCGACCTGGTTAGCGGCACCGGCGCCGGCAGAACGGCCACCGCTACCCTGAACGCCATGAAAGAAAACATCGTTCAGTACAACATGACCGACGACACCGTTACCTTCTACAAGAAGGCCCCCGCTGTCAATGCCGACCTCAGCGTTAACTACTATGTTAACGACCGCAGCACATACAAATACAACTCTGACCGCAGCCTGTTCACTGTGGAAGGTACCGCCAAGGCTGTCAGCGTTGACGAAAGCTCCGTCTTTTTCGTCGTTACCAGAGACGATGCCGGCAAGATCAGCAAGGTCTCCGTTGTCAAGGGCGACGAGCTGAAGGGCACCCCCGAAATCACGACCAAGAACAACACCGGCACGCACGTCATGCAGATGGTTTCTGCTGCCAGGAACGGCCTGCAGACCATTGCTTACGGCGTGATCACTGGCGGCAGCGTCAGCGAGACCGGCGTTTATGCCTACACCACCAGTTCTTCTCGCAACGACTTTGTTGACGGCAAGGCTGTCAAGCGCGTCAGCGCTGTCCTGAGCAACAGCGGCAGCGACGAAGCGCAGGACATCGTCATCACCAACACCGACGAAATCCTGAAGGACAAGGTCTACAAGGTTACCGCTAATGTCGACGGCACCTACAAGCTTGAGCAGGCTAAAGCTGCCATGAACGTCAAGTCCGTCCTCGGCACCAACGGCAAGAGCGTCTCCACCAGCGACGGCGGCATCTACACCCTGACCGACGAGACCGTCGTCTTCGAGGTCGACATGGCCAACGGCGGCGTCATCCTGAGCAGCATCGACAACGCTAAGGCTGAAAAGACCAACATCCTGTTCGAAGCCAGCAAGGATGGCACCCTGACTGTCGTCTATGTGGACAACAGCGACGCCGATGTCAGTCCGCTGGTCAACTACATCGACCCGATGATTGGCACCGTTACCGTCACCAATAACAAGACCGGCTTTGAGCAGGGCGCGGCCATCCCCACTGTGGTTGCCAATGCCAAAATGTTCGACCTCACCGATGGCGTTGAGATCACAAAGATTGAATGGTCCGATGATAATGGTTCGGCTTGGACTGCCAACACTACCTTTGATTCGGCCAAGTCTTACAAGGCCAAGCTGACCCTCGCTCCGGAAGCTGGCTACAAGTTCCCCGCCGAGTTCGTTAACCTGATCGGCGCTACGGATGCCAAAGCCTCCCCCACCGCCGGCAAGGCCCAGGTTTCTTCCGGGAGCATCGAAGTCATCGTCGATATGGGCAAGCCCAGCGAAACCATCATCAGCGCCGGTGATATCGTGGTTACCGATTCTGCCGCTCTCACCGTTAACACCAGCACGCTGAATGATGTTGTCAAAGGTCTCACCGCTTCGGATAAGTTCACCGGCGAAGACGCTGGTAGTGCCACTATGGTTGATGGCAAAGATTCTGCGAACACATCAACAGTTTATACAGGCGGCCACACCTATGTCATCACCTATGAGCTGAAGGCTGCTGCCGGCTACGATTTCGACGAGACTCCTGGTGCGTACGCTAGCGTGGAAACCGCAGCTGAGGGCGCGACTAACCTGAAAGCGGCTGGCGCTGACGTCAAAGTCGAAGTTACCGACAAGGACAACGCTAAAGTCGTCATCACCCTGAAGCCGGAGAAGGTGGAAGTTACTGCTGTTACACTGACGCTGTCTGCCCCCAGTAACGGTAGTCCGCTGCCGACAGCGTCCCATTCGGTGACTGGTGTTGAGAGCAGTGTGACAACCTCTTGGGAAAGCAAAACTTCACAGGCTGGTGAATATGCTCCTACCTCCTCTAATGCCGCCAATAATACTATGTACAGGGTAACGCTCGTCTTTACCGCTGCTGATGGTTATGTCTTTGCTGAGTCCATCGCTGCACCTACCATTAGTGGTTATACAAATGTCACTAAGGCGGTTGGCGAAGATGGCAACACTCTGACAGTTACTGCAGAATATACTCTGGGCAGCGTGTCCTAATTATTCGCACAAAATAAACTGCTAAATGTTTTCCCGCCCGGCTTTTGCCGGGCGGGTTTTTCCTTTGAAAGGTTTTCCTGAAAGGCGGTATTTTTCCGTGGGGCTCATCGGCCGTTGTCGGGCTTTCAATCTTCCGCCCGCTTGCTTATTTTACCAGTTGCGGGAGAGAGAAGGGATGGCCTATAATAGGGCCATCCCTTCCGGCGTTATGCCGGATGCCCGGCCGCCGTCCCCTCAGCTGTCGAGATAATCCTCCGCGGCGTCGCGCAGGTGTATGGGATCCAGCTGGTGCTCGGTAAACAGCCGCGCCGCTTGCGCGGCGTCCTCGCCGTCCGGCGAAAAATCGTGGACGATTTCGGCAAGCGCCCAGCCTTCCCCCTGCCGTTCCCATGCCTGAAGCGCGTATGTAGCATACTCGCCCAGCTCCTCGCTGCGCTGCCGTTCCTCGGCTGCACGGTATTCCCACTGCGGGACATTCATACGGAGTACCCCCCTCTGATTTGGTTTGTACTGCTCATCATAAAGCAAAAAGGAGGCTTTGACAAGCGAATATAGTGGCGATTTATCCAGTTATTTCCATTGCTACCACCCAAAGGGCTTGACCCCCGCTTCCTCTACCACATATTGTGTTTCTTCCCACAAAAAAATTTCCCCCGGCTGTTGAAGCCGGGGGATTTTTTTAGCTGCGTGGAAAAGAATGTATATTTACCATGCGGCGACCTGACCGTCACAACGGGGCTCAGTAGCGCCGGCGAGGGTGCCGAATTCGGTGTTCCAGATGATCTGCCCGCGCCCCATCGAGCTAAAATCGGATACGATTTCGATTTCGTGTCCGCGGGCGCGCAGCGCGTCGGCGATGCGGGGGCCGGCTGTGCTCTCCAACTGAATATGTTTGCCGTTCGTCCACTGGAAACGAGGGGCGTCGAGACATTCCTGCGGGTTCATGCCGTAGTCGATGGCGTTAACCAGGACCTGCAGATGCCCCTGCGGCTGCATGAAGCCGCCCATGACACCAAACGGCCCGACAGGCCTGCCGTCGCGGCACAGAAAGCCGGGAATAATGGTGTGATAGGCCTTTTTGCGGGGCGCATAACAGTTGTCCGACGCGGGATCGAGAGAGAAGCCGCAGCCGCGATCCTGCAGGGAAATACCGGTGCCCGGGACAACGATTCCAGAGCCGAAGCCCTTGTAATTGCTTTGTATATACGAGACCATGTTGCCGTCCTGATCGGCAGTGCAAAGATAGACGGTGTCGCCGCAGCGAGGGTCGCCGGGCTGGGGATCAACAGCCCTTTCGCCGATTAGAGAGCGGCGGCGGGCGGCATATTCCATACTGAGCAGCTGCTCGACCGTCGTTCGCATAGCGGCGGGGTCGGAAACATAGGCCTTTGCATCGGTAAAGGCCAGCTTAAGGGCTTCAATCAGCAGGTGATAGGTTTCCGGGTTTTCCTTGTCCGCAGGCAAAGTCATGCCGGACAGGATGTTAAGCGCCATCAAAACGGTGATGCCATGGCCGTTGGGGGGCATTTCGTAGACGTCGTATCCACGGTAATTGGTCGTAATGGGTTCAACCCAGGCAGGGTGATAACAGGTGAAGTCTTCTTCGCAGAAATAGCCGCCCGTCTCGTCGGAAAAAGCGACGATTTTGCGCATCAGCTCGCCGCGGTAATAGCTTTCCGCACCCGTTTCAGCGATTTCGCGCAGGGTTTTGGCCATGTCGGGGCAACGCCACATCTCGCCGGCATACGGGGCGCGGCCCTGGGGCGCAAAGGCTTCAAGCCAAGGGGAAAACTGGGGACCTTCCAGCCTGGAATAGCGGTTATAGGCTTCCTGCCACGCCTGAGCGATGGCGGGCGGGACGGGATAGCCTGTCTCAGCATAAGAGATGGCGGGGGCCAGCACGTCGGCCAGCGGCAGGCGGCCGAAACGGCGCGAAAGCTCGGCCCAGCCGCCCGGCGCGCCGGGTACCATGACGGGATCCCAGCCGTCGGATGGGATGGAATCATATCCTTTGCTGCGCAGGGCCTCCAAAGTGAGGCCTTGGGGAGAGTGGCCGCTGGCGTTCAGCCCGTACAGCTTGCCGCCGTGCCAGACGAGAGCGAAGGCGTCGCTGCCCAAGCCGTTGGAAACCGGTTCAAGCACATTGAGGGCGGAAGCCGCGGCAATGGCGGCGTCGACGGCGTTACCTCCGCTGCGCAGGATGGAAAGGCCGGCCTGCGCGGCCAGCGGGGCGGAGGTGCAAACCATGCCGCGCGCGCCATAAACGACGTTGCGGCGGGAAGGATAGGCATAATGATGGGGATTAAACTGCATGACGAGACCTCCTTACATCAGTTCGCCGATGATGATGCCGATGACGGCGCCGGCCGCAATAAAGACGATGGGATGCAGCTTTTTGAACCGGCGGATAAGAAACAGCGCCGCGCCGAAAAGAACAAAGGCGGGGATGTTGACGATATTCCAAAGCCCCTGGGCCGTGAAGTCAAACATAGAGACGCTGATGATGCCCCAGCCTGCATTGGCAATCAGGCCGCAGACGGCGGGGCGCAGGCCGTAAAAGGCCGAAGTGACCAGCGGATTTTCACGGAATTTCTGAAGGGCGCGCGCGACAAAAAAGGCGATGATGCAGGACGGAAGCACCATGGCGATGGACGCGACAAGAGAACCGGGGACGCCCCGCAGGATAAAGCCGACGTAAGTGGCCATATTGACGCCGATGGGCCCGGGGGTGGACTCGGACACGGCGACCATGTCGATAAGCTGCGCATGGGTGTACCAGCCGGTGCGCGTCGAAATATCATAAAGGAAGGGCAGGGCGGCCAGTCCCCCGCCGATGGTGAAAAGTCCTGTTTTGAAAAATTCCCAGAATAATTGCAGATAAAAGGTCATTGGCTGTTCCTCCCTTTGCGCAGGCGGCTGGCAAGCAGGCCGCACAGCGCAGCGCCTACAACATACCAGATGGGGGAGAGGGACAGCAGGGTTGCGCACAGGAAAACGGCGATGAAGATGACAAAGGTCAGCTTGTCGATGACGCCGGTTTTCAGCATGTTGATAATGACGCTGACAATCAACGCGGCAACAATGACGCGGATGCCCCAGAAAGCATTCTGAACGATGGAAAGGTGGGAGAAATTCTCCAGGAATGCAGCAATGATCATGATGATCAGTATAGACGGAGTGATGACGCCGGCGGCAGCTGCAACAGCGCCCGGCGCCTTTTTTATC
>CAJMOV010000125.1 GCA_905215125.1 uncultured bacterium
TCCGGGCAGGGTCACGGCTTCCTCGTTGACGGCGGGGTTGTACTTCATGGTGCACGAGCCGAGGGGGTAGAAACCGCTGTTGACGCCATAGACCTGTTTGCTCAGCGCCGTATAGTGACGGCTGATGTCAACCTCGGCCACCTCCGGCAGGCGGAGCGCCTGCTGGCGCTTCATTTCAGAGGGGATGCCGCATACGGGCACATCGCAGTCCGGCAGGTAAGAGCCGCGGCGCCCGGGGACGCTTCTTTCAAAAATCAGTTTCATTGACCGGACACCTCCTTCAAAACGGCGGCGAGAGCATCCATCTGCTCCTTGGTGTTCATTTCGGTGGCGCACCACAGGATGCCGCCGTCAACCGGCAGGCCGCCGAGGATGCCCTTTTCCTCCAGCGCGCGCATCAGCTTGTCGGTGCAGACGGGGCATGCGGTGACGAACTCGTGGAAGAATTCGCCGCTGTGTACCCGCTCAAAGCCGGGGACGGCAGAAATCCGGTCCGCCAGATAATGGGCCTTGGCATAGCACTGCTCGGCCACCTCCTGCATCCCGCCGGGCCCCATTGTAGACATGTAAACGCCGGCCGTCAGGGCGCACAGCGCCTCATTCGAGCAGATGTTGGACGAGGCCTTTTCGCGGCGGATGTGCTGCTCGCGGGCCTGAAGGGTCAGGACGAAGCAGCGGTTGCCCTTGGCGTCGCTCGTCTGGCCGACGATGCGGCCGGGCAGCTTGCGGCACAGCTTGTCGGTACAGGCCATAAAGCCGAGGTACGGGCCGCCGAAGGCCATGGGGATGCCGAGGGGCTGGCCGTCGCCGACGGCAATGTCGGCGCCGCACTCGCCGGGGGTTTTCAGGACGGCGGCGGCGAACGGGTTGACGCCCATGATAAACCTGGCGCCCGCTGCGTGGACTGCCTCCGCGACGGCGGCGCAGTCTTCAATGACGCCGAAATAGCTGGGCTGCTGGACATAGACGCAGGCGGTCGTGTCGTCCATGGCGGCCTTGAGCGCCTCCATGTCGGTCTTGCCGTCCTTGGCAGGGATGACGACACAGTCTGCATTCGCGCCGAAGCAGTAGGTCTGCATGACCTTGATGGTGTCGGGGTGCGAAGCGCCCGAGACAATCGCCTTGCTGCGCTTGCGGTCGCGGCACATGGCGGCCGCTTCGGCGGCGGCGGTCGCGCCGTCGTACACCGAAGCGTTGGAAGCGTCCATACCCGTCAGCTCGCAGATCATGGTCTGGTATTCAAAAATGGACTGGAGAACGCCCTGGCTGATTTCAGCCTGATAGGGGGTATAGGCGGTGACAAACTCCTCCTTGGCCGTGACGCGCTTGACAACGCTGGGGATATAATGGTTGTAAGCACCCGCGCCGCGGAAGATGACGGGGAAGACCTTGTTTTTGGCCGCCAGGGCGGTCATGGTGTCCACGAGCGTGCGCTCGGGAAGGCCTTCGGGCAGGTTGAGGGCGCCTTCCTTCAGGCGCATGCTTTCCGGCACGTCGGCATACAGCTCCTCAAACGAGCTGACGCCGATCGCCTTGAGCATCTCAAGCTGCTGCTCCCTGGTAGAAGGGACGTAGCTACCCATATGATCGAAATCCTTTCTGCGTTTTTTAAGGGGGGCCGACGGCTTACAGCGATTCGCAGTAGGCCTTGTATGCGTCGGCGTCCATCAGCTCGCCAAAGGCGGAGACCTCTTCCACCTTGATGATCCATGCGCCATACGGATCCTCATTGATCTTCTGGGGGTTGCTGCTCAGCTCGTCGTTGACCTCGGCGACCCTGCCGGTGACGCCGGAGAACACATCGGAAACGGCCTTGACGCTTTCGACGTCGCCGAAGGCTTCGCCGGCGGTCACTTCGTCGCCCACCTCGGGCAGGTTGACGAATACCAGCTCGCCCAGCTGATCCTGCGCGTAGTCGTCCAGGCCGATCAGCACGCAGCCGTCGTCCAGCTCCTTAACCCACTCGTGAGATTTGGTGTACTTGCAGTCGTTTTGAATGTTCATTGCTGTTTCCTCCTGTATAAATAATTGGATATGGTGTGCTTTACCGGTTAGTTAGTCGAGAACGGGAATTTCGCGGGCGGTGTTGTAGAAGGGCAGCTCGGCGACCTCGACGGCGACGCGGCGGCCGCGGACGTCGACCTCCAGCTGCTTGCCGACAACAGCATATTCGGGGCTGACGAAAGCCATGCCGGCGCTGGCGTTGAGCCATGCCATAAAGGTGCCGGACGAGACGAAGCCGATCTTTTTATCCCCGTCGTACACATCCTGATGGTCGCGGATGACGCCGCGGCCGACCACCTTCAGGCCGACGCGCTTGAGGGTGGGAGTGCCGCGGGCAATGAGCCCGGATTTGCCGATAAAGTCAGGCTTATCCATCTTGACGGCGAAGTCAAGCCCGGCGGTCAGCGGGTCGATGGTCTCGGAGATCTCGTGGCCGTACAGCGGCAGGGCGGCTTCGGTGCGCAGCGTGTCGCGCGAGCCCAGGCCGCACGGCTCGACCCCGGCGTCCAGCAGGGCGTTCCACACGGCGACGGCGCCCTCGTTGGGCATGAAGACTTCATAGCCGAAGGAACCGGTGTAGCCGGTGCGGGAGACAAAGCACTCCACCCCGCCGATGACGACGCCTTCGGTAAAGGTGTAGTATTTGACGGGCAGCGGGGTGCCGGTGACGATGGACGAAAGCCGCAGCGTCTCGGGCCCCTGCACGGCGATCTGCGAATAGCTGTCGCACATGTCGGTCAGCTCGACGTCGCCCGTCAGGTGGTCGCGGATCCACTGTACGTCCTTGGCGGCGTTGGCGGCGTTGATGACGACATAGAAGCTGTTCTGGTTGCGGCGGTAGACGATGAGGTCGTCGATGCAGCCGCCGTCCTCATACAGCATGATGGCGTAGCGGCAGGCGCCGTCCTTCATGCTGTCAAAGCTGTTGCTGAACAGGTTGTTGACGTTTTTCAGCGCGTCCGGGCCGTCAAGACGCATTTCGCCCATGTGGCTGCAGTCAAACATGCCGGCGTGCTCGCGCACGATCATGTGCTCTTCCAAAATCCCCTTTTTAAACTGCACCGGCAGCAGATGGCCGGCAAAGGGAACCATTTTCCCGCCCAGCTCGATATGGCGGGCATACAATGCGGTTTTCTGTTCCATGCGTTATTCCTCCTTAGCTTATGACAGTATTGTGATAGAGCAAGAATTGATATTTTTATATCATTTACTTGGCCCCATTGTATCGGGTTGTAGAAAAATTGTCAAGGGATCCTTCGGCAGAAATTTCCAGCGGGGCTGCCGAGCCTTTCCGCCGCCGCCCGGGCCAGGGCGCGGTGCCCTTCTGGAGAGGGGTGAAGCCCGTCTGGCAAATAAGCGCTGCGCCATCCCGAAGACTCGGCCAGGGCCCGTATTGCGCCGCCGAAATCAACGACGCGCAGCCTGAGCTCGGAAGAAAAGCCGGCGAGCCAGTTGGAATAACGGCCGACAACGGCGGCGGCGTCGGCAATGGGCACGAAGCTGTTCAGCCATTGGGGCGCGCCCGGCATGACGGGCAGGGGGAGACCGATAATCGGGCGGACGCCGCACGCGGCGCATCGGTGAACCATAGCGGACAGATTGGCCCGGGCCGCGTCGAAATTTCCCGTCAGAAGGATGTCGTTAGTCCCGCCTAACAGAAGGATGGCATCCGGCGCATGGCATAGGGCGTCGTCGCGCATCCGCGCCAGCATTCCGCCGGTCGTATCGCCGCAGATCCCGGCGTTTATCCAGGTGTGCGGCGTCATTTCAGACAGCAGGGAGACCCAGCAAAGCTGCGGCGCAATCCCATAGCCTGCCGTCAGGCTGTCACCCAAGCAAACGAACTTCATGGCCAAGCCCCTCCCTGTCGAGACTATTGTACCGCGTTTCCTGCAAATGAGCAAGCAAAATACTTGTAAACAAAACCGGCGTATTCCTTCGTCCGGGCGGCAGCCCCGCCGCCATTATCGCGGTTGTAGGGAAAGGGTCATGCATCCAGGCCGGCGGGCAGTGTCGGGCCGGGCTATCCGGCAAGGCAGACGGGCATTTTCCATGGCCGGAAAGCACTTGGAAAGGGATACCCCCTGCGATGGTAAGGCCCCTTGTCCCCCACGGCAATAGACGCACCCCATGCACGGCGCACATGCAGACCCGCTGTGAAAGCAAAGGGCAAAGGACAAAGGACTCTGTAAGGGGGAAATAACCCCTTGAAAGCACAGAAAAAATCCCGCAGCCCTTGAAGCTGCGGGATTTTTCCATTGGCGGAGAAGGAGGGATTCGAACCCTCGAACGGCTTTTGACCGTTACACGATTTCCAATCGTGCGCGCTCGACCAGCTACGCGACTTCTCCATGCCTGATCGGGTGAATTTACAGATTCAATTCTGGAAAAACAGACCTTTTTAATAATACCATGGCGCGGGGGAAATGTCAAGCCCCGCGCCTTGATTCTTTAAAAGACATACTCAAACTGGCAGCCGCAGACGTCGACGGTGTCTCCCTCCTGCACGCCGGCCTTTTCCAGCATGTCAAATACGCCGGCCTTGCGCAGCACGCGCTCAAAATACATGCGCGACTCGTAATCGCCGAAGTTGACCGACTGGATGATCCTTTCCGGCCATTGGCCGACGACAAAATAAACCCCGTCGCGCACCTCGATGGAGACATCGCGCTCGCGCAGCGCCGGCACGTCGTCGATGACCATTTCATCCTCGTAAACCGTGACAGGAGGCAGCGCGGCCAGAGCCTGCCAGACGGCGCGCACCAGCGCGTCGACCCCCTGCCTTGTCGCAGCGGAAATTTCCAGCAGGGGAAAGCCCAGCTCATCGCACCGCGCGCGCAGCCGCTGTAAATTGTCGCTGTCCGGGTCCAGAATATCCGATTTGTTGGCGGCGACAAGCTGCGGCCGCCCAGCCAGCGTCTCGCTGTAGGTGCTCAGCTCGCTGTTGATGGCGTCCAGATCAGCCACCGGGTCACGCATCTCGCTGCCCGATACGTCGACGACATGGACCAGCAGTCGGCAGCGCTCGATGTGCCGCAGGAAATCATGTCCCAGCCCGGCGCCCTCGGCCGCGCCCTCGATGATACCGGGGATATCGGCCGCGACAAAGGACGCCCCTTCGTCGACATAGACGACCCCCAGGTTGGGGGAGAGGGTGGTAAAATGATAGTTTGCTATCTTGGGCCGCGCCTTGGAAACGACGGAAAGCAGCGTGCTCTTGCCCACGTTGGGGAAGCCAATCAGCCCTACGTCGGCGATCAGCTTGAGCTCGAGCACCACCTTGCGCGCGTCCCCCTCCAGCCCCGGCTTTGCAAAGCGGGGGGCCTGGCGAGTCGGGGTGGAGAAGCGGGCATTGCCCCAGCCGCCGCGGCCGCCGCGCGCCGCGACATAGGGCTGCGCGTCCGACATGTCGTGCATGAGCGCGCCCGTCTCGGCGTCGCGGATTAAGGTGCCGCGCGGCACACGGATGACGACGTCCTGCCCATCCTTGCCAGTGCAGCGCTTGGTGCCCCCCATCTCGCCGCTCTGCGCCTCGTACTTGCGCTTCATGCGGAAGTCGAGCAGCGTGGACATATGATCGTCCACGACGAAGACGACGTTGCCCCCGCGGCCTCCGTCGCCCCCGTCGGGCCCGCCTGCGGCGATATATTTTTCGCGGTGGAAGGAAACGCGGCCGTCTCCGCCGCGGCCCGCCCTGATGAATATGGTTACGATGTCGACAAACATGCCATCACCCGGCCTCTCTGTATTCTAGTATGCGCAGCCGCGGCGCTGAATTGCGCCCGGCGGGGAAACGGCGCCGCCCTTTTGCAGCCAAAGCGGAAAAAACGGCTGCCCGAGGGGCAGCCGTTTCCTGAAAAGCTTTACTGTACGGGATAAACCGAAACCTTCTTGCGGTCGCGGCCCAGGCGCTCAAAGGCGACCTTGCCTTCGACCAGGGCAAAGAGGGTGTCGTCGCTGCCGCGGCCCACGTTGGTGCCGGGGTGGATTTTGGTCCCGCGCTGCTTGACCAGGATGTTGCCGGCCAGAACATGCTGCCCGTCGGCCCGCTTGACGCCGAGAC
>CAJMOV010000126.1 GCA_905215125.1 uncultured bacterium
AGGTTGGCGAGGTGCTGGCCGATCTGGCCCGTCCCTTTGTAGACGAAATCACCACCGACGCCATGGGCAACGTCATCTGCCATAAGAAGGGCGAGGGCAAGCGCCTGATGATGCCGGCCCATATGGACACCATCGGCTTTATGGCAACCTATATTGAAGACGGCGGCTTTATCCGCTTTGAAGGCATCGGCGGCCACACCCCCGCCACCCTGATCGGCGTGCCCGTCCGGTTTGAAAGCGGCGTCTGCGGCTGTATCCGCCCGGAAAAGCTGCCTGAGCTGGCAGCCAAGCCCTTCAGCGCCGTCAAGCTGTCTGATCTGTACATTGACATCGGCGCCAGAGACAAGGAAGAAGCGGAAAAGCTGGTGCGCATCGGCGACGTCGCCGTATTCAATTCCCCCACCGTCGGGCGGCAACGTCATGACCCCCTATGCCGACGACCTCATTTCCTGCGTCGTCCTGCTGCTGGCCATGGAGGAGCTCAAGGACAAAAAATGCAAGAATGACCTGTATTTCGTCTTCTCCACTCAGGAGGAGGTCGGCCTGCGCGGCGCGACGACGGCGGCATACAGCATCGACCCCTATATGGGTATCGCCGTTGACGTCTGTTCGACAGGCGACACGCCGACAACGACCGTCAAGATGGCCGTTAAGGTGGGCGAGGGTCCGGCCATCAAAATCAAGGACGGGTCCCTCATCTGCAATCCGCAGGCCGTCGCACACATGCGGAGGGCGGCGGAAAAGGCCGGCATCAAGTACCAGGATGAAATCCTGCTGGCCGGCGGCACTGACGCGGGCGCCATGCAGAAGGCGCGCGGCGGCGTTTATTCCGGCTGCATCAGCATCCCCACCCGCCACATCCACAGCCCGGGCGAGATCTTCAGCATTGAGGACGTCAAACAGGCCGCCCATCTGCTGGCCGCTTGTGCGGAAAGCGAGCTGTAAAGGGCCCGCCGGACGTCGGGCAGAAAGCATTCCGGGGCGGGCAAGCCCTGAAAAAGGCCAGGGGGATTTCCCCTGGCCGTTCTATGTAAGGAGTTGCTATGCAAGATTTTGATTTTTCACCGCAGCTGCTGGCTATGGCGCAGCGGGCCGAGGACAAGGCGCGTTGCCGCTTTGACGAGGTTGACCGCGTCGCCTTTGCGTGTACGGCAAGGGTGCTGGGGGCTTTTTCCCGGCATCGGGTATCCGACGCCTGCTTTGCCGGCACAACAGGCTATGGTTATGACGATGTCGGCCGCGACAAGCTGGAGCTGATTTACGCCGACGTCTTCGGCTGCGAAAAGGCTCTGGTTCGGCAAGGATTCGTCAACGGCACCCACGCCATCGCCTGCGCGATGTTTTCCGCCCTGCGCACAGGGGATACCCTGCTCTCTGTCACCGGCGACGTATACGACACGCTGCGTACCGTCACAGGGGAACGCGGCGCTTTGGGGGGGACCTTCCGCGACTACGGTATCGGCTACCGCCAGGTTCCCCTGCTTTCCGGCGCGCCCAACCTGCCCGCCATTGCCGAAGCGGCCAAAGCGCCTGACGTCAAGGCAGTTTTCATCCAGCGATCCCGCGGTTACGGCGACCGCAAAAGCCTGACAAGTGAGGAAGTGGGAGAAATTTGCGCGCTGGTGCGTCGCGTCAACCCGGGTGCTGCCGTCATTGTAGACAACTGTTACGGCGAGTTCTGCCAGGAGACAGAGCCGACCCATCACGGTGCCGATCTCATCTGCGGCTCCCTTATCAAAAACCCCGGCGGGGGACTGGCCCCGACGGGCGGCTACGTCGCCGGCCGGGCCGACCTGGTGGACAGGGCGGCTTACCGCCTGACTGTGCCGGGGATCGGCGGGGAATGCGGCGCGTCGCTTGGCGTTAACCGTGCGCTCTACCAGGGCTTTTTCCTGGCTCCGCATACGGTGGCGCAGGCCCTCAAAACGGCCATCTTCTGCGCCGCGCTGCTGGAGGAGCTGGGCTGCGAGATGTCCCCCCGCTGGGATGAAGCGCGCTGCGATATCATCCAGACCATCCGCTTCGGCGCGCCTGAGCCCCTGTTGGCCTTTTGCCGGGGGATCCAGGCCGGCGCGCCTGTCGACGCCTTCGCAACGCCCGAGCCATGGGATATGCCGGGATATGATTGCCCTGTCGTCATGGCGGCCGGGGCCTTCGTACAGGGGTCGTCCATAGAGCTGTCCTGCGACGCGCCGATGCGGGAACCGTACATCGCTTATCTCCAGGGGGGACTGACCTATGAAGCGGGCAAGCTGGGTATCATGATGGCGGCCCGGCAGCTGCAAAAAGCAAAAAATGAAACCCGAAAGTAACCGTTTTATCCTATTCTAAGTAGATAAAAAGCGCACATAGCAGGAGGAATGAAAAATTGAATCAACAAGCGACAGCGCGCAGGCAGGCGGGGCAGACAGAGCGGGCGCAGCCGCACGGGCCGGCAAAGTGCGGCAAGCAGGCGCCGCCCACCTTTGTGGTGCAGGTGCGCAGCACGCAGAACCAGTCGTGGCAGGGCACCGTGACATGGCTGGACGGGGGCGAGACGCAGAGCTTCCGCAGTGCGTGGGAGCTGCTTAAGCTGATGGAAAGCGTTTTGTAAAAATCAATTTTTCATATTTTAGGACAGGCCGCCGGCCTGCCCTAATTTTTGCTTTTGCGGATAAAAGCACAGCCGGCCGCCAACACTATGGGGGAGAACAGCATTTGTTCAAAACTGTGATGGAGGGACCCTTCATGAAGAAAAAGGCATTGCTTTGCCTGGCGCTTTCGCTTTCGCTGCTGCTCGTTTTTGCCGGCGGATGCAGCCGGGACGATGCGAATGACCCGACGCCCGACGATAACAAACCGGGCAATAACGACACCAACAGCCCTGGAGACGACAACACCTCAGGAGAGAACAACGGCAGTGCTGCCGACGACGGGACGACGGCGGGCGACCACATGACGACGCTGCGCGGCCTGTTCGGCAAGGCGGAGGACGAACTGGTCAAGGCCTTCGGCGAGGGAACGGTACGGCAGGACGGCGAAACGGTCACCGGCCGCGAGTATACCATGAACATCCTTGGCGAGGAGATGCCCGTATACGTCGCCTTTGATGAAGACGGCAACGTCGCATCGGCCGACGCATCCCTGCCTGATGCTGATGAGGAACGCTGGAGCAAAGCGCTGACCGACGAATACGGCGACGCCATTATGGACGACAACGACAAGCCCCAGTGGGTCAAGGACGGCACCATTTATGCCATTGAAAAAGAAAACGACAAGCTGATCCTGCGCCTGACCCGCGACATGGCCGAGGGTTAAGGATGTCGCCAGGAAAAGAGGAGGGCAAAGCCTCCTCTTTTCCTTTTCTATTGCCCGACGCAGCGGACTGTGGTAAACTGAAAAGGGAAAACCACAGAAAAGGGGAAGCGTGTGTGAGTCTTGTATTTGAATTCGGCGTCATCCTGGGTATTTGCTTTGCGGGAGAGGCTTTGCACTGGCTGATTCCGCTGCCTATACCGGCCAGCATATACGGGCTTGTCATACTGCTCGTCTGCCTGCTGTGCGGTGTCATCCGCGAAAGCCAGATCAAGCGAGCGGCCGGCTTTTTGCTGGGAATTATGTCTATGCTTTTCGTCCCGGCGGCCGCGGGGCTGATGACGCAGTGGGAGGCAGTGCGGCGTATCCTGCTGCCCCTGTTCATTGCGGGCATCCCGGTCACTATGCTGGTCATGGCGGCGACGGGGATCAGTGTTCAGGCGGTACGCCGCGGCCGGGGGAATAAAGATGATTGATTTTCTCACCCAGTCGGCTTATTTCGGGGTCCTTCTGACAATCGGCGCCTACGCCATCGGCCATGCGGTGCGGAACAGGACGGGAAAGGACATCGCCAACCCGCTGCTGATAGCCATGCTCATTGTCATGGCCGTCCTTTTGGCGTTTGACATCGACTATTCCGTATATGAAAAGGGGGCGCAGACCGTTTCCTGGCTGCTGACGCCCGCGACCGTTTGCCTGGCCCTGCCCCTTTACCGCACCATTGACCTGGTGCGCAAAAATGTCGGGGCGATCGCCGTCGGCATTTTGTCGGGCGTCCTGTCCAGCGCCGTGCTCATTACCCTTATCGTCGTTATTTTTCGCCTTGACGCCGTTCAGTATGCAACTCTGCTGCCCAAATCAGTGACAACGGCCGTCGGTATGGGAATATCAGAAGAATTGGGGGGGATTCCCGCACTGACGGTGGCCAGTATTGTCATTACCGGGCTGTGCGGCAATCTGACGGCCCGTTTTGTCTGCCGTGTTTGCCGCGTCACCGATCCTGTCGCCATCGGCCTTGCGATCGGTGCGTCCTGCCATGCGCTGGGAACCGCTAAAGCGCTGGAGATGGGAGAGGTTGAAGGGGCGATGAGCTCGATTGCCGTCGCCGTCTGCGGACTGGTCACCGTTGGCGTCGCCCCCATTATGCTGCATCTGCTGGCATAAAAACCAAATACAAAAATAAGGAGGTGCCGCATGGCACAGGCGCTTCAATGGGCCGCAATAGGAACAGGTTTTACATTTTTCATGACAGCGTTGGGCGCTGCAACGGTATTTTTGTTTCGCGCACAGATTAAGGCGTCGGTACAGCGCGTTTTTCTCGGCTTTGCCGCGGGGGTGATGATAGCGGCTTCGGTGTGGAGCCTGCTTATCCCTGCGATGGAGGAAGCGGAAGCGGCCGGCACGCCAGGTTGGCTGCCTGCAGCGGGCGGGTTTGCGTTGGGCGTTGCTTTTCTCATGGCGCTTGACAGCGCTATCCCCCATCTGCACATCGGCGCAAGCCAGCCGGAGGGCCACCGGTCCTCGCTCAAGCGAAGCACCCTGCTTTCACTGGCCGTCACGCTGCACAACATCCCGGAGGGGATGGCGGTCGGCCTTTCCTTTGCCTTAGCGGCACAGCACGGCGAGCAGGCCGGGCTGTCGGCTGCACTTGCGCTTGCGCTGGGCGTCGGTATTCAGAATTTCCCCGAGGGGGCGGCCATTTCTCTGCCTTTGCGGCAGGAAGGCATGTCGACTGTACGCGCTTTTGTTTACGGCAGTCTGTCGGCTATTGTCGAGCCAATTTTTGGCATTTCCGTAGTGCTGGCAGCTTCATTTATCCAGCCCTTAATGCCCTGGCTGCTTTCTTTCGCCGCCGGTGCGATGATTTATGTCGTCGTAGAGGAGCTGATTCCTGAAGCGCAGCTGGGCCAGCACTCCCACAGCGGCACGCTGGGCGTCATCGCCGGGTTTCTGCTGATGATGATATTGGACGTCGCCTTGGGATAAAACAAAAAGAGCCATCAAAAAGGTAGCTACTCATAAAACAGTATCAACTAACAAACTGAAATAGGGTAGCTGCCATACAGGGTGCAAACAAAAACAGAGAACATATCACTTTCATTAGTGGTCGGCTTTCTGCTTTTTTGTTACGCAGTAGAACGCCTTTTTTGAGGGTGGGAATAAAAATATCGTCTAAGTGTTTTTCATATTCTGAAAGCCGCATAAATCAAGGGATTTTTACCCTCTACTGCGTAACATACCTACCCATAAATCAGTAGTTTTATAAAGCAGTCGAATTAGACGAATTTTGAATACTCTAACAGCTTCCGGTGTTGGATTCTCCGATATTGGATTTCCCGATATCGGGTTATCCGACGTCGGAAAATCCAACGCAATTAAATAAAGATATACTAACTAAAGAAAAACTAAATACGGATTGAATTAAATACCGATTCCTTTCCTATCCTTTCCCCTAACTCCTCTCCTTTGGAGTACGATACAGCGGCAAAGCCGCCGGAACGGAAAAGAATGGAATAGAAACGGTAATACAAAAATATCGTTTACTATGTTACGCAGTAGAACACCGTTTTTAGGGGTAGGAGTATAAAATTACCCATGCTCTTACCGCCGCTGTAATACGCTTAAATCAAGCGAGAAATGCCCTCTATCATGTAACGTCCCATACTGGATTGAGAGCGCAAGCGATTTATCCGATTGCGCTCTCTTGGTTGCCCAAAAGCAAAGG
>CAJMOV010000127.1 GCA_905215125.1 uncultured bacterium
GATCAGAATTATACGCATTACGCGCCTGTCATATTTTATCTTCATACGTCTTTATACAGGCCGCGGGTAGGGTAGCCATTGGCGATGATGCCCATGACCTTGGGGTCGCTGGCCTTTTCTTCCGCAATGTAGGCAACGCTTTCCCCGATACCGACCGTCTGCGGCACGCCGGGATCGGTGGGATTGACGCAATAGGCGGGGATTTCCTTGGTCTCGCCTTTGGCGTTGACATAGTTGTAATAGACGTAATTGAGGTTTTGCACCCTGCCGTTGACCGACAGGTAGGACAGCTTTGTACCGCCGTTGTAGATGTCGATTTCGCCAAGGGCCTCGTCTGCGGTATCTGCCGCAAAGATACCAGTGGGTAGCAGCGAAAGGGCCATAGCCACCGCCAGCAGGGCTGAGATAAATCTTTTTTTCATAGTTTGCCTCCAAACATGTGAATGAAAAAAGCGATATGCGAGAGCATACCGCCTGCTTACTTATTAAATCTCACCGTGAGACGTATTCTTTGATTATGCTTCCGCGCGGACGCACCAGCGATAGTCAGGCTGATTTTTCACGCATGTAATCAGCGTAAGGACATTTTTAGTGCCGGCATCCAGGACAGATACGTTATCTGCCGGGATTTTACTAACAGATTTAACCGTGTATTCCCGAGTTCCCAACGGTGTAATCCAGTGTATGGCGTCTCCTGTGTTGAGTGTGTGAATCCTGCCAAAATAGCTGTTAATGCCGCGATTATGGCCTGCCAACGCCACATTTCCATCCCAAAGGCTGGTGCTTTCAAAATGTCCCACGCCCTGAGCGAGCGAGCTGTCACCTGTTCCCTGATACACATTGACGTACAGGCTGATAACCGGAATCTCAAGCCTGCCCAGCAGCTCGCCGGCTTCATATGTTACCGCAGATATGCCGGAAATGTCCGGCGGGATCGTTGTGCCGCCCATAGCAGTTGGAGTTGATGCCGCGTCCCTATCCGAAAGGTTCGGGGTCAATGGCTCGCCGCTGTTTAGGATATAGGCGATAGGGCTTCCAAAAGCTGGCGGAACAAGCGCGGCATTTTTGCTCCTGTCCATGTTGGCGGGTTCATCTGTGGTAACATAGATTGTATTATCTGACGTAGGCTGTCCAAACAGGCTTTGCTTTGGGCCGTCAATGGTATATTCCAGGGCTGCGGCAGGCAGCATAGCATTAAGCAGACAACATAGAGTAAGCCCTGCACATATGCGGCGCTTCATTTCACATACCCCCGTTTCTTATTCCGGATATGCCGACTCAACCGCCAGCCGCCATATCCAATGCCGCCCAGCGATATACCCGTAAGCGGAATAACGGCAGGCCATGTCAGCTCATTGGCGGCTTTGTCAGCCTGCGCGAATTGCGTCTCATCGTGAGACGCAAATACAGCGGTGTAAATGATGCTGTCGCAGCTTGTCTTGGTAAGCTCGCCCGTATAATCTGCCGTGACAACATATCCGGTCGCGTATTTGCTGGAAACCGTACCTGTATAAGTTGCCGCTGCATTATATCTAATGTCGTGGCTGCTGCTTCCGAAAACGTCTGTGCTTTCCTGCCACTCCACATCCTGTAAAGTCAGTGTCCGGCCGTTTTCAGTGATGGTTTTCGGGATCAGCGACAAGTCTGCATCGGATAAATTGGGGTAGGCCCGTTGAGCTGATACAGTTTTACTGGCAGTCTTATAACCTGCGGGTTCGACTTCTATGCTGGTGTAATCAGGTGTCAATGTGCCGGAATACCCGTCATCAGTAGTGATTTCCAATGACGGCGCCAGCTCTTTTAAGATGCTTTCCAGCTCGTCGGTGCTGGTATTCAAAGTAACCGTTTCAATGTGATTTTTGCTGTCTGTCTCGGTCAAGTCCTGTTTTAAAATATCCTGTAAAGAGTATGTACGGCCCTCCCGCTGAAAATTTGCCGTAGGGATAGCGCCGGGGTCATCCGCCGCCGACAGGCAGTATATCTTTTCCAGATAGTAAACGCCGTTTTCCTCTGCTGCCCGTACCTCCGTGGGATAGACTGCGGCAGGCGGCGTGGTATCTGCCGCCAACGCCCGCAAAGAACATATGCCAAAGAGCAAACATACTGAAAGGCCGCATAAAGCCCTGTGTCTGTATTTCATATACCAAAAACCTCCGGTTTATAGGGTAAAGCTCAGGCAGCGCACACCGCCGCCCAAAATCACAAAAGCCGGCTCATGCCGGCTTTTGTGGTGTGTTTCCCTTGGTAACAGCAATGCCGTCAAACGCCGTTTGTCAAGGCCCGCCCGGCCATTTGGCCAGGCGGCTCGCGGCGATTGCGTCAGCAATCGTCCGGCCTTGACTTGCGGCGTATGGCGGCTACAATCTATGGAAGGGAAACGCACCGCAAATACTATCTCATCATACTACGGCGTTGAAAAGTACGCTCATGCTTTACAGGATGAATTGTCTTTTCGATACTGTCGCTAATATTGCGCGCCATATTGCGAAGAGAGTCCAGGGCCTCGCCCCGGTCATGCGGTTCATATCCTTCATACAGTAAAGCAAGCTGATTTAGCGCATTGGCATTTGGCTGTGGGTGGTCTACGCCAAAACGCCGGCATAGCATATACCCCATGCTTTCGGCGTCTAACATGCAAGTCTCGCGGTCGAAATATTGATTGCGGCCTTTATTGTGTATCCTGGCGTAACCGATTTCATCTGAAAGAGCCGCAAAGACTTCCAGCTCGCCGCAAGCAGGATTAACGGCAATGCTCATATTTTGTTCATTGTAGAGGGCCGGTATGGCAAGGCTCTTATCCTCAATAAACGGGACGGGGGAATAATTCATCAGTACAGCCAGCGCTTTGCTTGTTTGTGGGTTGTCTTGGGTGAGCATAGCCGGGGGCTTTAGCTCCCTGCCGGTGGTTTGGCTGACATCATAGTAATCGCCTATGGGATACCACTTGCGTGTCTGCTGCTGTGAGGAAAACACCTTAGCGCCGTTATTGATGGCGTCATCGCGCACATACCGTCCCTGTCTGTGCTAAAATTCTTTGGGGCCGATGATGCTGGCCGCTTTGAGCTGAAACATTGTCAACGCAATATTGCCGGGGCTGTATATGATATTGTCTGCTTGCAGCTTTAAATACTTTAGGTACGTTTCCGGATCGGTTGTAATTTCCGTCAGTGCTGCATTTCGCATTTCGGACAGGCTTTCCCGTTCAGCTTGCCGTTCTGTGCGCCATGCCTCGTCACGGGCGGATTTTTCCTGAATGAGATCGCTGATGCTCGGCATTTCCTTCCTCCTATCTGGTTTTCTCATGTGTCTTTTCGACAGGCCGTTTTTGTTCTGATATGGCTTTTAACTGCCTGAGCCGCGCTTTGACCGACAGCTTTTGTTCAGTATCGGCTGCTGTCTGAGACGGTTTCGAGCCAATCCCGCGCCCGGTCGAGGATTTCTCTTGTCGAGCGCGGGACGGCGCTTTTTTTGTTGTGTTGTCTCCCTGTTCTTTGACCGGCGCCGGATACCCCAGCATCTCCATGATGTAATTCAGGCTGGCCGCATAAGTCTCGGTGGAGACAATGTTGACAAGCCCGCTGTCTGCCCCTCTTTTTTTGACCGGCAGATATAGGACGCCGATTTCTTTGCTTGCGATTTTTTGGAACCGGGGAAAATCTTCTTTCTTGATCTGGATCACCAACGGGGGGGTTGGGGTCGCGGGCCAGCCTTGCCGCGCTCGCGCGGCCAATTACCTTATAGTCCTGCCTGGCAAGGGCAAGAAGCAAAGCCGCTACATTCTTTAGCCCTGTACCGGCCAGTTTGACTGCGCTCTCGGTCGCCTGAATACCTTCCTTGACAACCAGATCGGCAGCTTCGGCACTGACATCCATTGCAGTTACCTTCCTTTCTCAACATAGTGATAAAATCCAGTGTATTTGCGATTGGCGCACAGCTTCGGTAATGCCGTATGGTATCCCGCATGTTTACGGCTGCATCCTGCGGCGTAAGCGCGGCGATACGTTCTACATCGCGGATTGTATCGGCGTAGTCGAGCGCCGTGACGCTGCCAAACACATGGCCCCGTACAGTTCGGGAAACATGGAGATACAGCGCGTCCACATGCGGCCCCGGAATGTGGCTGTACGCCGTCCAGCACAAAAAGGCATAGCTTTGGGGAGTAAACACCTCTGCGGCAGAAAACATATGGCTTTTCTCCCTTCGTGCCAGAAATAGAAAATCCCTGTCCTTATGCCGTTTCAGCTTTTGAATATCCAGAGCAAGGCTGGAGTAGTCAAGCTGCGGGCGGCAGTCAGCGAACAGGGTTAAAATGCCGATGAGATCGGCCTTGATTAACTTCATCATCCTTTTCCTTATTTTGCTCTCCTTTCTCGTTTTGTTTAGACCACTCTACACAGCTTTTCATTTGTAGCTTGATACGGGGCATGTCGGCCTCGATCTGGACGCAGGTTTTCAGGCTGCTTCTGAGCTGGCGCAGCTCTTGGTTGATACGCTGTATTTGCGCTTCTGCACAGTCGGTCTTGTACTTGTATAATTTTTTTCGCTCGTCGATCAGCACGTCAATTCGGGCCTGCAATGCGTCATACAGCATGGCAAGCTGCGCGCCGTTGTCTATATGGTACTGACGAATCAGGGTGAATTGACGCTGATACCGTTTCAGCCTGGTAACGTCCCGGCGCACAGGAAAAGACGGAGGATGGCCGATGGGCCTGCCCCTGCCGAGCAGATACAGGTAATACATATACAGGGCGGCAAATCCGTGCGGCTTCACGGGGGCAAGCAGCGTGCCCGATCGCACCTGATACCGCCTGCTGGCGCGTGGCTGCCTGTATGGATCTTGCCTGCCTGCTTTAATCCGGTTTCGGATAGCGGCCTCTGTATACCCGTTTTTTAGCTGGTCTAAACGGATAAACCGCTTGCCGTCAGGCGGTTTGACGGCAGTATACTTGACATGAGCGCCGTATTTTACGGAATATCCGTACCGGCGCAAGGTGCTGAGAAACATGCCAAACGTGATGCTTTCCTTGATGGCGGCGTCAATATCCCGTTGTATCAGGCTGGTGACGGTCGGCCTGCCTTTTCGCTCGGCATCCCATTGTGCATAATGCTTTCCCTTATTTTCAGGCTCAATAACTGTAAGACCACGCTCGCGGCTGACGGCATTGGAAATACCGCGCAAGTCGGAAAAATAGGCTTTAAAATCGCTTCGGTATTTCTTCCCATCCACAAATGAAACGGAATTAAAAACGATATGACAATGGAAATGTTCACGGTTTAAGTGTGTAGCGACAACTGCTTCAAAATGCTCTCTCAGAAGCCTCTGCGCAAGCTCCACCCCGGCGGCATGGGCCTGCTGCGGTGTGACTTCGCCAGGGGCATAGGAGTGGATGATATGATACCCCAGCACGCCGCCGCATTTGTCCCATCGCCGCTTGGTTGCCTGCATTTGTGCATATGCAGCGCCGGCTTCACAGTTGATACCGGTGACAAGCTCATACGGCTGCGCCGGGCAATACCCATGCGTTAAAGCCAGCTTTATGCCTCTTTTGTGCTCGTCCAGCACATAGCTGATACAGTGGTCGAGGCGATGATGCACAGCGATGATTTTGTCATAGGCCATTACAGCTTATCCTTCACCAGTATGACCGCTTGACGTGCCAGCTCTGCCGCTTGCAATATCTCTTGCTCACTGGCGCTTTTCTGGGCGTTGGCCCAAAACGCGATTTGGTTGATGTTGTTGCCAATGGCTTTGAGCTGCCGGATCAGAGGGACATACTCATCCGGCGGCCGGGGCCGAAGCTGTATGCCGTTTATGCTATGGCGAATAAGGGCGCTGACGCTCAGGCCGGTTATTTGGCATTGTTTCAACAGGTGTTGATGTTCAGCCTCATTCAGCCACAGGCCGATAAAATATTGCCTTTGGCGCATAAATCCGTCCTTTCATAAAAAATGCGTCTCACGGTGGGACGCATTTTGGTACTTTCCCCTCAGGGCAGGAG
>CAJMOV010000128.1 GCA_905215125.1 uncultured bacterium
CTCACCTACAATTTCTCCTTCAAATTAAGCTGTACTTATCATAACATAAACATGCATTATAAACAAATAAAAGGTATATCTGCACTAACTGATTTAACAGATAGATTCTTATCGAAAAACGGAGATATCACCATATGGCGATATCTCCGTTTTTCTCACACCCTGTACGGCAGCTACCTTAATTCAGTTTGTTGGTTGATACTGTTTTATGAGTGGCTACCTTTAGGGCACTCTTTTTTACCGGCCTGTCGGCAGGCTGTCAAAATCCTCCCCGCTGTGCGCCAGGATATAGCCGCCGTACTCCTGCCCGTACTGGGCGGAAAAAGCGCGCAGCCCGTCGCCGCAGGCATCCGCGCCCCGCGCCCCCAGTCGGCCCGACACGGCCAGAAAGGCAGAATACAGGTGCGCGCAGTGATAGCCCCACGGCATCCGCGCCCTGTCCCCCAGCGCCTGGGCGTGGGCCTGCATGGCGGCCTGCCGCTCAGGCGGCACGCCGCAGCCGGAAAAGACAAAGGTGCAGCGGTCGTCCCCGCGCGTCAGGCAGGTTTCGGTGCGCAGCGTCATGCCGCCGTATGCGCGCGCCAGAGCGGCGTCAATATCGCGGCAGTAAATTTGGCCGTAGGGCAGGCAGCCCTCTGCCCCCCACAAATCGTGCCAGGGGCAGCGGGTGCATTGCATGACGACCTCGGGCCAAAGCTGGGTGACCGCGCTTTCCGACGTACCGGGCTGCGCCGACCATTCGCCGTAAAGCAGGTAATTTTCCACATCGGGCGTGCGCCCGTCCAGACGGGTGCGCATGGCCATGCGCCGGCCGCGCTGCTCCCCGTACAGGCGCACGGCGTCGGCGCAGGCTTCGGGGGCCTCCCGGGGAAAGGCGGCGTGCAGGGCGCGGCATAAGGCGGCAAAGAGGGCGGCGTGATGAGCGGGGGTAAAGCATGGGGCCATGATTCATTCCTCCTCGCGGTTGTTGGCTTCATTATACCGGAAAATGGCAAAAAATGAAACAGGCGTTGCGCCGGGCAGGTAAAGTAAGGTATAATAAAAAATATATGTGAACCTCATCCCCGCTGCGTTGGACCGCGGCAGGGCTTATATCCGTCCGGGCGAACAAAGCGCCCGCCCCAGTGCGGCCTGGCTGCACGCCGCGCGGGCGTTTTCCGTCCATGCTGCGGCGGACGTTTCTGCACCCCATTACAGCTGAAAGGATGAATCCCTTATGAATCAGGAGCTTTTGCGCAAAATTCCCCAGGTTGACGAGCTTTTGCGGCAGCCGGAGCTGCTTGCCGCCGCTGAGAAATGGGGCCGCGACGTTGTGCGGGACGCGGCGCGCGGCGTGATAGACCGGCTGCGCACCGCCATTTTGCAGGGACAGGAGCCGGACGTCACGCCCCAGGCGGCGGCGCGGGTGTGCGCGCAGGAGCTGGAGCGGGGGCAGTGCGCGTCTCTGCGGCCCGTCGTTAACGCCGCGGGGGTCGTGCTGCACACCAACCTGGGGCGCGCACCGCTGTGCGCGCAGGCCGTCGAAGCGGTGACGCAGGTGGCGCAGGGCTACAACACGCTGGAATACGACGCCGCGCAGGGCAAACGGGGCAGCCGGTACAGCCATGTCGACGGCCTGCTCTGCGCTATTTTGGGCTGCGAAGGGGCCATTGTGGTCAATAACAACGCCGCCGCCGTCCTTCTTGCGCTGTCCACCATGGTCAAGGGGCGGGAGGCCGTCGTTTCCCGCGGGGAGCTGGTGGAAATCGGCGGCAGCTTCCGCGTGCCGGAGATTATGGAAATGAGCGGAGGCATCCTGCGCGAGGTAGGGACGACCAACAAGACCCATCCTGACGATTATGAAAGGGCGATTTGCGAAAGCACCGCCGCGCTGCTCAAGGTGCACACCAGCAATTACCGCATCGTCGGCTTTGCGGAGGAGGTTTCCGCCGCTGATATGGCGGACATCGCCCATAAACACGGCGTACCGCTTATCTACGACCTGGGCAGCGGCGCGCTGTGCGACGCCCCCCGCCTGGATTTGGGGGACGAGCCGACGGTGCTTAAGGCCATGGCCTCAGGGGCCGACGTCATTTGCTTCAGCGGCGACAAGCTGCTGGGCGGGCCGCAGGCCGGCATCATTGTCGGCAAAAAGCAGTACATCGACGCCATGAAGAAAAACCCGCTGACCCGCGCCCTGCGCATCGACAAGATGACGCTGGCCGCGCTGGAGGCGACGCTGCGCGTTTACCAGGACAGCGAAAGGCCCTACCGGGACATTCCCATCCTGCGTATGCTGGCGCAGGATGAAAACGCCCTGCGCCGGACGGCGGGGGACATCGCCGCCGCTTTGTGGGACGGGGGAGTGCAGTGCGAGGTGCGGCCGGAAAAGGGGCAGGTCGGCGGCGGCAGCGTGCCGACGCGGCTGCTGCCCACCTTCTGCGTCGCCGTCACAGACGCGCGGCTGTCGCCGGCTGCGCTGGACGCCCGTCTGCGCGCACGGGACATCCCCATCGTCGGGCGCATCGCGCACGATACTTACCTGATGGATGTGCGCACCCTGCTGGAGGGAGACGGCGAACGGTTGATTGCTGCGGTCAAGGAGGTCTTTGAGGGGCTATGAGCGAAAAACTCAGCAACATTATCATCGGTACGGCGGGGCATGTCGACCACGGCAAAACCTGCCTTATCCGCGCATTGACGGGCATCGACACCGACCGGCTGCAGGAGGAAAAGAAGCGGGGCATCACCATCGAGCTGGGCTTTGCCTATCTCGACCTGCCCGACGGCCGCCGCGCCGGTATCATCGATGTGCCGGGACACGAAAAATTCATCAAAAACATGCTTTCGGGCGCGGGCGGCATCGACATCGCCATGCTGGTCGTCGCCGCCGACGAAGGGGTCATGCCCCAGACCGTCGAGCACCTGGGCATCCTGTCCCTGCTGGGCATTTCGCAGGGGGTCATTGTCATCACCAAGGCTGACACGGTGGAGGAGGATTGGCTGGAGCTTGTCCGTGAGGACGTCGTTTCCCGCGTCGCCGGCACCTTTTTGGAGGGGGCGGACATTGTCGCCGTCTCGGCCTACACCGGGCAGGGCATTGACGAGCTGCGGAGGATTCTGTTTGGGCTTATTGAAAAGGGGGCGGGCAAAAACCTGGACGCCGCCTTCCGCGTGCCGGTGGACCGCGTTTTTTCCATGGACGGCTTCGGCACCGTCATCACCGGTACGCTGATTGAGGGAACGCTGGACGAGGGGGAGGAAATTATGGTCTACCCCTTCCGTAAAATGACGCGGGCGCGCGGGCTGCAGGTCCATTCCCGCCCGACGGACAGGGCTTATGCCGGCCAGCGCGTCGCCGTCAACCTGGCGGGGCTGAAGAAGGAGGATCTCATGCGCGGGGCGGTGCTGGCCCCCCGGGGGTCGCTGCCCGTGTCCATGATGGCCGACGTGCGGCTGGACATGCTGCCCGGCGTTGAGCGCGTCGTCAAAAACGGCTCGCGGCTGCACTTTTATCACGGCGCGCGGGAAATCCTGTGTAAAATCATCCTGCTCGACGCCGAGGAGGTGTCCCAGGGTGGGCGCGCCTATGCCCAGCTGCGGTTCGAGGAGGAGGTCAGCCTCAAGGCGGGCGACCGGTACGTCGTGCGCTTTTATTCGCCGCTGGAAACGGTGGGCGGCGGCGTTATCCTGGACCCCGACCCTGTCAAACACAAGCGGTTTGATGAAAGGGCGCTGGACAGCCTGCGCGTCAAGGAGACGGGCGACGACAAAGCGCGGCTGGAAGTCCTGCTGCGCGAGCACAGCGCTGCCTTTGAGGGGGCGGGCTTTTACGCACCGCTGCTGGGCCGCAGATCCGAACAGGTTTCACTTCTGTTCGGCGAGCTTGCCGGGCAAGGGTTTGCCGTCGCCGTCGGAGGGGGTAGGTACGTCCACCGCGACTATGCGCAGGGGGTCAAGCGCCGGGCGCTCGACCTGCTGACCGCCTTTCACAAGCAGGAGCCCCTCAAGGGGGGCATGAAGCGGGAGGAGCTGCGGTCCCGCCTGCTGCCTCAGGCTGACATCGCGCAGGTCGACGCGCTTATCGACCATTTCATCGCGCAGAAGGCCATGAAGGAAGTGCGCGGGCTGGTGTCGGTGCAGTCCTTCAAGGTCGAGCTGGGCGAGGAGCTGGAGCAGCTGACAGCCGAGCTGGAAAAGTGGTATCGCGCCGCCGCTTTCGCGCCTCCGGCCACGGATGAGGTGATGGAAAAATACAAAAAAGTCAAGCAAATCGGCCAGGTGCTGACCGCCATGATAGGAGACGGCGTGCTGGTGCGGCTCGATGCGCAGATTTATATGCACCGCGACTGCGTCGAGCAGGCCGGACAGGTGTGCCGCGACGCCATTGGGAAAAACGGACAGATGACGCTGGCCGAATTCCGAGACCTGCTGGGCACGTCGCGGAAGTTCGCCGTCGCGCTGCTGGAGCATTTCGACCGCCAGAGAGTGACGAAAAAAATTGGCGACGCGCGAGTGCTCGCATAGCTTTTCAATAAAAGTTGATTGAATTGTTGCAAAAAGGGAGTAAATGTGGTATACTGTTCCAGCACTATGGGAGTAGATGGGTGCTGGTGTGCCCCCTGGTCTTCAAAACCAGTGATGGGGGTTAGAAGCCTCCTAGGTGGGTTCGATTCCCACATATTCCCGCCAGAAGGAAAGCCCTGCGGCCGTAAGGCTGCGGGGCTTTTGTATTACGCCGAGGGAAGCGAGCCGGGCGATTGATTGGCCCGAGCGAGCAGCGGGAAAATAATGGGGTGCCATTCAACGTGAAATCAAAAGGGCCTCCGGCACAGCTTTTCGAAACAGAAGCCAGGCAGCCGCGATGGAATTATGGGCCTCCCTGCCGTTATGGGCGGATTTCGCGTATCAGCAGGCGGGGGATGCCAAGGACGCGGCACAATTCCAGATCGGCGCCCCGGATCTCCTTGGGCGGATATTCAGGGTTGATGGGGACAAGACGCATCCAGTCTTCACCTGGGACGTACTCCACCTTTTTCAGGGTGGCGTTTTCGCTTTCATACAGGATGACGCCAACGTCGCCCGGCCGATTGAGGGTGCTTTGCTTGAGCACCAGGACCTTGTCTCCGTCAAGATAAGATGGGTACATACTGTTGCCGTGTACTGTCAGGACGAAAAAGTCCGACTTTGGACGCCCGCCAAGATAATAGCGCGGGATATCGACAGGGTCGTTGCCGTATTCCTCATAGGCAATTTCGCCGTATCCCGCGGCGACCGTGCCGATGGGGTAAAAGGTGACGACGTCGTCGGTCACCGACGGCTCGGGGAAGGGAAAGGGATAGGGCTGTATGCTGTCCGTCCTTCCGTACAGCCAGTCGGGGGATACGCAAATAGCGCGGGCGATGGCGTCCACAACAGGAAGCTTAACCTTGTTGATGGCGCCCTTTTCATATCGCTGTACAGTGGAGACGGCAACGCCGATGGCGTTGGCGATATCGCTCTGCGTCATTTTCAGATCCCGTCTGCGCTGCTTGATTCTTTGGCCCAAAAGAGATTTATCCATAAGCCGGCCCTCCTTCTCTGGCATTTACTATAGCATAGTGCAAAGTAAAAAACAATCAATATATTTGCGTAGAGCAAAAATATAATTCCTTCTTGACGTATATATTGCGCTGAGCTAAAATAGAAATAGAAAAATAAAGCGATTTTTAACGGCAATATTTGCGTAACGCAAATTGAAAACATTGAAGCCCTTGAAGGGCCGGACAGCTGAGAGGGGGGTTGATATTTGGAAAAAAGAGATAACGGGCAAGCGCTTCCGACAAAAGGGGGATACGTTTGCTGCCCACAGTGCAGGCCGATGCAGGTCAAGCTGCTGCGCCTGTCGCCTGAAACCAGGGCGAGCGGCTTGCGCCTGTATTGCAGGCATTGCAAGACAGAGTACAATGTGGATATTGATCAGGGCCGGTGCTTTAACAGCCAGAGCCGATGATTGTGCGCAAGCAAAATCAGCGGCGT
>CAJMOV010000129.1 GCA_905215125.1 uncultured bacterium
GCGTATGCGTCGGGCGCGTCCTCTGACAGCTGATATCCGTAAATGGCGGTATCGGTCTGCTGAATGATTTTCACCCCGCTGCTGACAGCGTAAGAGACCCGATTGTCACCAGTAAAGACGCAAATGGTCAGCAGCGTCGGCCCCTTCTCCCCTTCAGCGTCCGCCGCCTTCAGAGAGAAAGCCGTGCGGCTGACGCCGGAAAAACCGCTTTGCTGGATGACGACGTCGTCCCTCCACTTTTCCGGCCAGATGAGATACCACTTTTCGGAGACGTTATGGAAAGTCCTCGTCACCTCCGCCGGCGGCAGTCCGCTGGTAAAGTCAAACCACATAAGCCGCGCCTGCACTTCGCCCGCGATGCTCTCCCCATCGCGCGGGGGCTGGGCGCCGATGGTCGGCACGTCCATCACTCCATCGCCGTCGATGTCAGTGCATGTCACTGAAATGGGGCGCCACGTCTGCGAGCCGGATCCGGTCCCCAGATCAATGGTGTCGTTGACCGCTCCGCTTTCCGCCAGACGGATAACGTCGGTAACGTAGCCGCCGCCCATGGCGGCGCTGTCAATATAGACGGCGTCGTCTCCCGTCGCCGCCTTTCCCAGCGTCATACGGGCCACCGAACGCACCTCGACGCACATGGGCGTTTCGCTTTGCTGGCGGTACTCGTTTTTCTCATACCGGTAGATGCGCAGGGAAAAGCCCCCTGTCGCGGGATCGCGCACGGCAAAGCACAGCTCGTCAAGCGAATCGTCGTCAACGTCTGCGACAAGCAGGCTGCCGTATTGAATGTCCATCAGGTTCTCCAGCTCGCCGTCGCGAAAGCCGAAGACTGTCATGCCATAGCTGCCGCTATCGTCCAAGCCCCAGGACAAGGCCAGGGCCAGCTGTCCGCTTGCCGACACACGGGGATAATTGACTGCGCGGATGGTATTGCCATAGCCTTCTGCACGGCCGATCTCGACATATCCGTCCTCGCTGCGCTTGTAAACGCAGACGAGGAACTCTCCCGTCGGCATGCGGAAAAAGGCGATGGCCTCGTCCTCGCCGTCGCCGTCGATGTCGATAAGCTGCACGGCCTGCCGATTGGAGCCCGTCTCCGCCGCGGCATACACGGCGCCTGTGCTGAGGATAGCGTCCAATTCCTGCTGAAGCATCAGATATTCGCCCGGCAGCTTGGGCAAGCTCAAAAGGCCGTCCCCGTATTCCAGGGAACAGCCGCCAAGCACTAATATCATGAAAAGGATCGCAAGCGACACCTTTCCGCGCTTTTTTCCGCGTTGATGTCCCATGTGCTTATTGTACCATAGTCCCTTTCATTTTTAAACGGGCAATTTGCGCAATATCGGCAGAATTTTCATTGGCCGCAGAAAATTATAGCAGTACATCTTCCTCCGCGCCGTCGTCTCACCCTGCGCCGCCTGCAAAGAGCCACCCGTAAAAAGGGCCGCCTCTGCTTTCGCGGCGCAAAAAGCCGGCCGCGGAACAGAACGGCCGGCTGAAACGAGGTCACAGACAGATCCCGCAGCGCTCACGCACGCGCAGGCTGGAGAAATAATTTTCCTCCATGGGTATCCACTTCTGTTCAAAGACGCGCAAGCCCTGCTCGCCGTTGCGACAGGCGATGCGCCGGCGCTGCTCATCCGGCGCGATGTCGAGAAAGGCCGTCACATCGTACAGCGGCTCCATTTCCGGGTGCATGCAGTAAACCCCCTCCACAACGGTCAGCGGGGCGGCGGGCAGACCTTTTTCCGGTCCGTAATCCCCCCGCGAGCAGTCAAAAACGCGATGGGCGATCGCCCCGCCGCTGCGTACGCCCGCGGCCACTTCCGCCATGAAGCGTTCGTAATGCACGTTACCGCCCGGCTGTGCCAGACGCTGCGGGGTGCGCAGCGTCGGCGGAAGGAAGAAGTCGTCCATATGCACAACCCGCGCAGGGTACAGCCGCTCCAGCAGGGCTGCCAGCGTCGTCTTGCCGCTACCGCAGCGCCCATCGATGGCAAGGGAAACATGTCCCCCTTCCCCCGCGCGCTCAAGCGCTACGTCCAGCGCGATAAACAAAGGCAGAAAGCGGACATACTCCCGCGCGATGACGCGGTAGGCTGGTCTGTACGCCGCGCGGTAGGCTTCACTGTGGCTGACAGCCGGGCAGCCGTTTTGCCGATACCAGGCAATATACCGGGCACATTCGGCGGCGGAAAAAGGCATTTTCCCCAGCTCCCCCAGCTCCCCCAGCGCCGCAAGGCCGCCTTCCAGCTCTCCGACCTGTCCCTTTTCAGCAGAAAGAACAAACAGGCCGCTGACAGTGCGCGCCGATAGGCCCTCACGCAACGCTGCGCGCAGGTGCAGGCGGCAGAAAGCGCCGCCGATGTCCTCGATCAACGGCTCCTGTCCGTCGGGGGACAGGCCGGCCATCTCTCCTTCCAGCCTGGACAGGCTGGAAGCAGGGCTGTCGATAAGATGCCCCCCTCCGCGCACGCCCTGGAAAATGAGCTTGACAGCGTCGCGCGGTTCCATTTCCGGGAAGCGCGCCGCCTGGGCCGTCAGTGTGCAGCGAAGATCAGGCATCGGGCATCAGCCTGGCTTTTTTCAGGGCGATGACAATGACGGGGATGAGAACGATATGGCAGATAATACCGGGAATGGCGTTTGTAACTGCGCCAGCGATGAACAGCTGCCAGGTGAAAGCGTCGCCGGTGACGCCGGACAGCACCAGCTGCGCGCAGCCCCAGACGATGCGGCCAATGATCATGGAAGCGATGAGAGACACATAGATGTTAACCGTCTTTTTGGGCAGCGCCTTGTACAGAATACCCGTCGCGGCACCGTAGGCCGCCATTTCAAAGGCCATGGCCAGGGCGGTGTAAAAAGGCGGCATGGTGAAGATGGCCGAGCGCAACAGGGGCGCGACGGCGCCGACCAGCAGCCCGTACGGCCAGCCGCACAGAAAGCCGCACAGCAGCACAGGGATATGCATGGGAGACAGCATGTTGCCAATCTGCGGGATCTGCCCTGTCAAAAAGGGCAGCACAAGGCACAGGGCAAGACAGAGCGCCGCGAGGACCAGCTTTTTGATGCTGGCGCTGCGCGCCGGGGTCAGTGTGTTTGTCGGCATGGGTTGACTTCCTTTCTTTTTTGGTAATAACGGGTCGGCGGGACGCGCCGCACGGACAAAGCAGACCAGGGTAAGCGCGTGGCGCTGCAAAAACGGCTTTCCGCCCAATATACCCGCACAAAAATGCCATGAAAATAAACGCCTGCACAGCAAGCGAATACCTTCATGGCATGATGTGACGCTATCTATTTTGTCTTTGCAGGGAGAGATGGGCGCGGCAGAGCCTTCATGGCCCCATGGGCGCGCGCAGGCTAGATAAAGTACTTGCGGATGCCGTCGGTGGCGTTTTCAATATCGTCGCTGATGGTCAGCGTGAACTTGACGCCCGTTTCCTCGGCGAATTTGGCCAGGCGATCAAGGAATTCATCGGCCTTGGAATCGTCATCGGTGCCTGTGATTTTGTACAGGCTGTCAATGAAGACATGGGTGATGTCATAATTGCCGGAATAGAGCCCGCAGATAAAGGAAAACATCGACTCATACCCAAGCTGCATGGGGTATTCCGAAATATCAATCAGCTTTGCGCTGTATTTAATGTTGAATCTGAGATTTTGGCCCTTTTCGATGCAGACAACATTGCCGGCCTCTTCATGCACGGCGGAATTGACAAGATCGATCACCTGCTTGGTTTTTCCAGAGCCTCGTTTACCCATGATAACTTTAACCATAGGAATCTCCTCCCTCGTGTAGTTTCTTTAATGATAACATACGGCGAGTGTAAGGGCAATGTTTTTTTTGTTAACAGAGCAAAAATTTTGCATAACACTGGAAAAGGGCGGCCGGCACGTCGCTTTTACAGGGGCGTCTCCTGACGCATACAGGCAAAGCGCAGGATTTTGGCGAACAGATCCCATATGCCCAGCGCGGGGACGTCCTCGGCCGCGACGATGGGCACCTGCTGAAGCACCTCGCCGTCGGCCATTACCGTCATCTGGCCGACCTGCTGCCCCATCTGAACAGGCGCGCGTAGGCTTTCTTCCATTTCAATGGTTTTTTCCAGCGTGGGGATGCGCGATTTTTCCAGGAGAATGGGCTGAACCTCGCCCAGCTCGACGGATACCTCCGCCCTCTGCCCCAGGATAACAGGCAGGGGCATAAGTGGCTGATCGGGCGTCGGCGTGACGCTGGAGTAATTGGAAAAGCCGTAGTTGAGCATGGACGTCACATCGGCGTTGCGGACGCCCGACGTCTCTTCCTTCATGACGACGGCGATGAGATCAAGACCATCACGGCTAGCAGTTGCCGTCAGGCAGAAGCCCGCGACGCTGGTCGAGCCGGTTTTCAAGCCGTTTAGGCCGTCATAGCTGCGCAGCAGCTTATTGGTGTTGGTCAAGGTAAAGGCGCCGTCGCGGATGGTGTCCTGCCAGATGGTGGTGTAATTGAAAATGGCCTCGTGCCGGATGAGCTCCGCCGACATCAGCGCAATATCATAGGCTGTGGAGACATGTCCCTCGGCATCCAGACCGCAGCAGTTGACAAAGTGGGTGTCCTCCATGCCCAGCTCGGCGGCACGGGCGTTCATGCGCTCGACAAAGGCCTCCTCGGTGCCGGCGATGTGCTCGGCCATGGCGACGGCGCAATCGTTGGCCGACGCGATAGCAATGCATTTGATCATTTCCTCGACGGTGAACTGCTCACCTTCCTTCAGCCAAATCTGGCTGCCGCCCATCGAGCTGGCGTGGGCTGAACCGGTGACGATATCGTCCAGAGCGATGCTGCCGTCGTCCAGCGCTTCCATGATGAGCAAAAGGGTCATGACCTTGGTAACGCTGGCCGGCGGCAACGGCTGGTGGGCGTTTTTTTCAAACAGCACCTCCCCCGACGGATGCATCAGCACAGCCGAGGGCGCCGACAGGCCGGACAGAGCGCCGGCCGCAGGGCTTTCCTCTTGCGCCGCACAGGGAAATGCCAAAGCCAGGACGCAGGCGACGGCGGCTGCCAATATGCGCTTCATAATACCCCTCCCCGTAAAAACTGAGGCACACCGCCTCGCTTTCACTCTATGAGCAGATACGGCGCGATATGCCTTTTTCAAGCAGACGCCCATTTCGACATACGCCAGACAAAAAATGTGGTATTCTAAGATATTATGACTGCAAAAGACCCTATCGACAGGCGGTGCTCAGATATGAAAGTAGCCTTTTACACCCTGGGCTGTAAAACCAATCAGTTTGAAACGCAGGCTCTTGAACGAATGTTTGCTTCTCGTGGTCACACCATTGTCGACTTCCGCGACAGGGCGGATGTATACGTCGTCAACACCTGCACTGTGACGGCGCTGGGGGACAAAAAATCGCGCATGGCGGCGCGCCGGGCCAAAAAGCTGGCGCCTGACAGCACCCTCATCGTCTGCGGCTGCTATGCCCAGGTCAACCCTGCCGAAGTACGCGAGCTGTGCGGTGCGGACATTGTCGTCGGCACGTCGGGCAAGGGGCGCATTGTAGAGCTGGCCGAGAAAGCCCAGTCAGGGCTTGCCTGCCGCGCGGACGTCGAGCCCGCCCTCAGTCCCAAGCCTTTTGAGCTGCTGCCTGCCGGCGGGCTGCTGGGGCGCACCCGCGCCCTTTTAAAGGTGCAGGACGGCTGCCAGAGCTTCTGCGCCTACTGCTTGATCCCCTTTGCGCGCGGCCCCTCCCGTTCCATACCATTGGACGATGCTCTGCGCGAATGTACAAGGCTGGAAAGCGAAGGGTATCGTGAAATCGTCGTCACCGGCATCGAAATCAGCTCTTACGGGCCGGATCTCCCCCAGCCCTGTTCCCTGCTCGACCTGGCGCCGGCGCTGTGCGACGCGGCGCTGGGCACCCGCATCCGCCTAGGCTCGCTGGAGCCGCGGACGGTGACGCCCGAGTTTACCGCCGCGCTGCAGGAGAAGCGCAACCTTT
>CAJMOV010000130.1 GCA_905215125.1 uncultured bacterium
CATCAGGTTGAGGATCTGCGCCTGGATGGAAACGTCAAGGGCGGAAACCGGCTCGTCGCAGACGATGAACTTTGGATCGAGGGCCAGCGCCCGCGCCACGCCGATGCGCTGGCGGCGGCCGCCGTCCAGCTCGTGCGGGTAGGCGCCGGCCAGCCGTTCGGCCAGGCCGACGGTTTCCATCAGCTCTCCGACCTTTTTGTCCGCCTCATTGCGGGCTTTATAGACTTTATGCACATGCAGCGGCTCGCCGATGATTTCACTGACCGTCATGCGCGGGTTTAGGCTGGAAAAGGGATCCTGAAAAATCATCTGCATGTTTTTATGGATACCCTTGAGACTTTTTTTCGGCACATGGGTGATATCCCTGCCGTCGAATTGGATTTCGCCGCCCGTCGGCTCTAAAAGATGCAGGATGACACGGCCCAGCGTAGACTTGCCGCAGCCCGATTCGCCGACGATGCCCAGCGTTTTGCCCTCCTCCAGCGAAAAGCTGACGCCGTCGACGGCGTGCAGCATCCCCCTGGGGGTTTTGAAGTACTTTTTCAGGTCGTTGACCGCAAGTAATGTGCTCACGCTTTGCCTCCTTCCACGAAATGGCAGCGCACCGTATGCTCTCCATCGAGCTGCCGCACGGCAGGGTTTTCCGACCTGCAGATCTCCTGCGCGAAGGCGCAGCGGTTTTCAAAGGGACAGCCCTTGGGCAGGCTGCTCGGGTCGGGCACCATACCGGGGATGGGCTTTAAACGGGGCGTTTCCGTTTCCAGGTCGGGGATGGAACCGAACAGGCCCAGGGTGTAAGGATGGCGGGGATCCTTGTAAATCTCGCGCAGGGCGCCGTATTCCATGATCTGCCCGCAATACATGATAGCCACCTTGTCGCACATCTCGGCGACGACGCCGAGGTCGTGCGTGATGAGGATGGTCGACGTGCCCATTTCCTGTTTCAGGCTGCGCATCAGCTCCAGCACCTGGGCCTGGATGGTGACATCAAGGGCGGTCGTCGGTTCGTCGGCGATGAGCAGCTCGGGCTCGCACGCCAGGGCGACGGCGATGACGACGCGCTGCTTCATCCCGCCTGAGAACTGGTGGGGGTATTCCCCGTACCGTTCGCCGGAGATACCGACCAGCTCAAGCATCTTCTGCGCCTTGATGGACGCGTCGGCGCGGCTCAGCTTTTCATGCAGGCGGATGACTTCGGCGATTTGCTCGCCGACGGTCAGAATGGGGTTTAAGCTGGTCATGGGATCCTGAAAGATCATGGAGATGCGCTTGCCGCGAATTTTCCTCATGGCGTCGGCGCTTTGCTTGACGATGTCCTCGCCGCGGAACAGGATGCTGCCCGAGACATACTGCCCCTGCGGCTCGGGCAAAAGGCGCATGATGCCCAGGGCCGTCGTCGTCTTGCCCGCGCCCGTCTCGCCTACTAGGCCGAGACATTCCCCTTCATTGAGCGTAAGGTCGACGCCGTTGACCGCTTTGACCAGCGCGTCGTCAGTCTGATAGGTGATGCGCAGGTCGGTAATTTCCAGTATTCTATTGCTCATTGCAGGCACCTCATCTCTTCAGGCGCGGATCGAGCGCGTCGCGCAGGCCGTCGCCCAGCATGTTGATTGCCAGAACAACGATGGCAATAGCCAGCCCCGGAAAGGTGACCAGGTGCCAATACTGGCGGATATAGCCCCGTCCGCTGGCCAGCATGGCGCCCCATTCGGGCACCGGCGGCTGGATGCCCAGGCCGAGAAAGCTGAGCGACGATGCGTTCAAAATGGCGAGCGCCATGCTCAGCGTCACCTGCACGATGACGGGCGCCAGCACGTTGGGCAGCAGATGGCGGACGATGATGCGCGCGTCGCTGCACCCGGTCAGCTTTGCCGCTTCGATAAATTCCTGCTCCTTGACCGACAGGATGGACGCCCGCACCATGCGCGCAAAGGATGGGATGGAGGAAATGCCGACGGCAAGCATCAGGTTGCGCAGCCCCGGCCCCAGCGTCGACGCGATGACGATGGCCAGCAGGATGTTGGGCACCGCCATCAAAACGTCCATAAAACGCATGATGACGTTGTCAATTTTGCCGCCGTAATACCCAGCGACAGCCCCCAGCGCGCTGCCCGCGACCAGCGAAATGGCGACGGCGATAAACCCGACTTGCAGGGAAATGCGTGCGCCATAAATGATACGGCTCAAAATATCGCGCCCGGTGTCATCAGTACCCAGCAGGAACTCGCGGCAGGGCAGCCTAAAGGTGCTGTCCAAGTGCTGCTCGGCGTAATGGTACGGGGCGATAAAGTCGGCAAAGATGGCGACAAGGGCGAACAGGACCAGGATGACAAGCCCCAGCATGGCCAGGCGGTTGCGGCGCAGGCGCTTCCAGGCGTCGCTCCACAGCCCGCCGCGTTTTCTCTTCTTAGGCATCGGCTTTGGCCTCCTTCCTCTTAGCCTTGTACATGGAGGAAATGCGCGGGTCGATAAACCCGTACAGGATGTCGACCGCGAGGTTGATAAAGCTGTAAATAACGGCGATGAAGATGACGCCGCCCTGCACAATGGGGATGTTCTTGACCGAGCTGGCGTCAACCAGCAGCTTGCCGACGCCCGGAATGGCGAAGATGGTTTCGACGATAAAGGACCCGCCCAGCTGCTTGCCGAACTGCAGCCCCATGAGGGTGATGACGGGGATAATGGCGTTGCGCAGGGCGTGGTGGGTGATGATTTTGCTTTCCTTCTGCCCTTTGGCCCGGGCGGTGCGGATATAATCCTGTCGAATGACCTCCAGCATGTTGGACCGCGTCGTGCGCATGATGCCGGCGACGCAGCCGGTGCCGATGGTGACGACGGGCAGGATCCAGTATTTCGGCCCATACCAGCCCGACGCCGGCAGCCATCGCAGATTGAGCGAGAAGATAATGATAAGCATCAGCCCCATCCAGAAGGCCGGCATAGCAAGAAATATCAGCGAGAAAACGGTGATGACGTTGTCAAACACGCTGTACTGCCGTATGGCGGAGATAATGCCGAACGGGATACCGATGAGGGCGGCCAGCACCGTGCTCATTACGGCGAGGGAAAGCGTTGTGGGGAAACGGGAGAAAATTTCCTCGGTGACCGGCTTGCGCGTCAGATAGGAGACGCCGAAGTCGCCCTTTGTGATAATGTCTTTGATGTAGTTGTAAAGCTGGGTGAAAAATGGATCGTTCAGCCCCATTTCCTCGCGCATGGCGTCCACCTCCTCCTGTGTCGCCATGTCGCCCAGGATGGTGCGGATGGGGTCGTTGGGCGACAGGCGCAGGATAGTAAAGACGACCAGAATAACGCCCAGTATGACAGGGATCATCATAAGCAGCCGCTTCAAAATATACTTCAGCATAGGTTACCCTTTCTGCGTTTACGTTTTGTGGCAAGCATCCGTTTTTCAGCAAGCGGGCTGCCCAAGGGGGGGGCAGCCCGCAGCCTCTGAAGGCCGGCGGCCTTGGTTATTCGGTAAAGGTCAGGGCGTGATACCTCAGGTTCTGGGTCGGCATGGCGACAAGCCCCTGCACGCTGGGACTGGTCGCAATGTACATCTGCCCGACGTTTGTATGGACATAGACGGCCTCTTCCGCCAATATTTCCTGAATTTTCTGATAAAGCTCGGCGCGCGCTGTCTCGTCCAGCTCGCGCTCGGCCTGCTCGATCAGGGGATCAAGCTCGGCGTTGGCGTAATAGGAGCGGTTCCCTCCCGAGCCAAAGTTGGCCGAGTGGAAGGCGGCAATGCCTTCAGCGGCGTCTGCCGACGGGGTGGTCCAGCCGCCCAGGTACATGTCCTGGCGTCCGGCCAGCAAAGCGTCCAGCCAGTTGGCGAAGTCGACGACATTAAGCTCGACTGTGATGCCGATTTCACCCAGATAGGCCTGGATCATTTCAGCTGTCGTCTGCCCGCCGTTGGAAAGCAGCGTTGTGGTAAAGCCGTCGGGATAGCCCGCTTCGGCCAGCAGGGTCTTGGCGCGCTCGACGTCGTACCCGTAGGGCTCGCCGGCGTTGTAGTAGCCCCAGACGTCGGGGGCGATGGCGGAATAGGAGCGTTCACCCAGGCCGAACATGGTGTTTTTGACAATGGTATCGGCGTCAATGGCGCAGGAGATGGCCTGACGGACCTTGACGTTGTTAAACGGCTCCTTTGAACAGTTATAGGACAGGTAGGACACATTGAGGATAGGGGTTGTGATAAGGTTTACATTGGGGTTGTCCTGCATTTCGCTGGCGTCGCTCGCGGTGATCTTGGCGATATCGACGCCGCCCGTCTCCACTTCGACGGCGCGTGTCGTCGCTTCGGGGATATAGCGCAGAATGAGGTTGTCGAAATTGATTTCGCCGCCCCACCATTCATCGTTGGCCTCCAGCTGGATGGCGTCGCCCATGGTCCAGGATTTAAAGATAAATGGGCCGGTGCCGATGGGGTTTTCGGCGTAGCCGTCCGGGTCAGCTTCCATGGCCTTTTTATTGACGATGCCGGCGATATCCAGCGCCAGGGTGTGCATCAGGGGCGCATAGGACTCGGTCAGGGCCAGGACAAAGGTGGTCTCGTCCTCCGCCGCGCAGCCGGCGGCGTCGATGGGGCCGATGACGCTGGCCGTGGCGGGGGCCGTGGAATTCTGCTGGAAGGTATACAGCACGTCTTCCGCCGTCAGCCTATCGCCGTTGTGGAAATAAACGTCGTCGCGCAGCTTAAAGCGGAAGTGGGTCTCGTCAATCTGCTCCCATTCTGTGGCGATGCACGGCTCGATCTCCATGTTCTCGTCAAAGCGGATCAGGGTGTCATAAATCAGGCTGGTCACAGGGCTGGTGCCGGTGTCGTTGCTTCCATAAGGGATGAGGGTCTTCGGCTCTTTGTCGACGGCAACGGTCACCGTGTCCCGGTGTACCTCGCCGCCCTGGGACGGCTCGTTCTGCGCGCCGCCGTCGGACTGCTGGGCGCTCCCGTCGTCGCCGCAGCCGCCGGCCAAGGCAAAGAGCAAGCATGCTGCCAGGAATAAGCTGAGCGTTTTTTTCATGTTTCTTTCTCCTTCCTTTTGCGGAATCAGCATCCCGCTGCTCGGCGCAAGTGCCATAATGCTTTTCTATTTTATTATAACATCATATAACATTATAGCATTGCTTATCTGCATAGTAGCACCTCCCACCTTTTATGTCAATTTTCTTTTAAATTTTCTACTTTATTACTAAATTCTATGAAATATTTGTGTACAAATTAACAAGTCATTCTGGGCTCTGCTTCCTCTACACAACAGCGCTTTAACTTTTAACCTATTTTCAGTGGATGAATTTCCTTTCAGCAGGTCAGTAAAAAGGTTGACAGAATACAGACATCATATTATGTTATAGATAGATATTCTCGTTTTTCTTTGAAAGGGAGGCTTCCGCCCATGATTGATAAAAATGCCAGCACCCCCATGTATGAACAAATCGCCGCTGTCCTGCGCGATGAAATTTTACAGAAAAAATACGGCGAGCGCGGGTGCATCGGAACCCACACGCAGCTGACCGAGCGCTTTGGCGTCAGCTTAATAACCGTGCGCAAGGCGGTGCAGCTCTTGCAGGAGGAAAACCTTGTCGACATCAAGCAGGGCAAGGGTACCTTTGTCCGCGGCACCCTTTTGCAGGACGATCTATCCCGTCTGACCGGGGCCAGCAACATCCTGATGGCCAGCAAGCTGCCCGCCCGTATCTCCGTGCCGGTTTTTGAAATGATAGACACCCCCCGCACCCTGGACGCCGACCTGCGTGCCGGGCTGGGCAAGCGGTGCCTGCATATCGTGCGGGTGCATATTGTCGACAGCGTCGGTCTTTCCCATGCAGAAATCTACCTGCCCCAGGAGTACGGCCGTTCCGTTACCAAGGCCGATGTGGAAAGCCTGACAATTTATCAAATTTATCAGGATAAGCTGCACGTCCCCCTTGGCATCGGACGGCAGAATATCCGGGCTGGCAGGGCTTCGT